>JALYVC010000298.1 GCA_030853445.1 Actinomycetota bacterium
GGTCGGCCGAGCCCTCGGCGCAGCCCCGCTCTGCCTCGACGCCGCCCATGCGCAGGCCGTCGCCGACGTGCAGGTCTACGTGCGCCAGAGCCACGCCGAGCGCGACCTCGCGGCCCTCGGGGCCCTCGAGGCGAGCGCCGGCCGATGACCACCAGCCATGCCGACCGGCTCACCCCCGTCGTCGAGTCCGACGACGGTCGGGGCACTCCCTCCCATGTCTGGGCCGCGTGGCCACGGGTCTTCCCGGAGCTCGACCTCACCGGGTGGGACGACGTGCTCGTGCTCGCCCCGCACCCCGACGACGAGGTGCTGGGCGTCGGCGGCCTGATGCGCAGGCTGGTCGCCCAGGGTTCCCGGGTCGAGGTGCTCGCGGTCACCGACGGCGACGGGTCCCACCCGGGATCGCCCACCCTGACGCGCGCGGCGCTGGCCCGCCTGCGTGTCGCCGAGTCGGCCGCGGCGTGCGCGGCCCTGGGGCTCGACCCACCACGACGGGCGGGGCTCCCGGACGGCGGTGTCGCGGCGCTCGAGGCGCGGCTCACCGACCTGGTCGCCACGAGGCTCCATCCGGGCAGCGTCTGTCTGGCCACCTGGGCCGGTGACGGGCACCCCGACCACGAGGCTGTCGGACGCGCCGCATCAGCCGCGTGCGAGCGCACCGGTGCGCGCCTCGTGCAGTACCCCGTCTGGACCTGGCACTGGTCGTCTCCGGACGACCCGGCCGTGCCGTGGGACTCCGCGGCCGTGCTGCACCTCGACGACCTCGAGCTCGGAGCCAAGCGCTGCGCGGTGGAGCACTTCGTCACGCAGCTCCACCCCCTGTCCTCGGCACCGGCCGACACGACCGTGCTGCCGCCCTTCGTCGTCGACCGGCTCGTGACCGGTCGGGAGATGGTGATGTTGTGAAGACCGACTACTTCCTCGAGATGTACGAGACCGACGTGGACCCGTGGGGCTTCACCAGCCGGTGGTACGAGCAGCGCAAGTACGCCCTGACCATGGCCGTCCTTCCGCGCGCCGCGCTGGGCCGCGTCGCAGAACCGGGCTGCTCGCTGGGCGTGCTGACGCAGGCGCTGGCCCGCCGGGCCGACCACGTGGTGGCCGGCGACCTGGTGCCGGCGGCCGTCGACCTCGCCCGCGAGCGCCTCACCGACGCGGGCCTCGCCGACCGGGTGAGCCTGCGGCACTGGGACCTGCGTGACCCCTGGCCCGAGGGGCCCTTCGACCTCGTCGTGCTCAGCGAGGTCGTCTACTACCTCGACCCCGGCGAGGCGCGAGACCTCCTCGACCGCGCGGTCGCCCAGCTCGCTCCCGGAGGACACCTGCTCGCCGCGCACTGGCGGCCGGTGGTGCCGGAGTACCCCATGACCGGCGACCAGGCGCAGGCAATCGTGCGCGCGACGGCCGGCCTGTCGCCGGTGGCCTGCTACCTCGACGACGACCTGACGCTCGACCTCTTCGTGCAGGGCGCGGCCCGGTCGGTCGCCACGGTCGAGGGCCTGCGCTAGGCCTCTTCCCTCCCCACCACGATGTCCGAGCCGGGGTTCCCGGCGGGCCAGGGCGACCTCACGCCGTGGCGACCCCGTGTGTTGAGATGGGGGGTGCTCACCCTCGAGCTGGCCCGGCAGCTGAAGGACGCGGGACTTCGGTGGTCCCCGACCTCCGGCGACCGCTTCGTCATCCCCGTCGAGGACCTCGAGCAGCGGGTCTTCGTGCTCAGCGACGTCACGGCCGACGTCCACCGCTTCGAGACGGGCGACCTCATCGGCTTCAACGGCACCACCGAGTGGGCCCTCGACAGCATCGAGCGCGAGCGGGTGGTCTGGCTCCCTCGCGAGGACCAGCTGCGTGAGCTGCTCGGCGCCGACTTCGTGCGGCTCGAGCAAGTGAGCGGCGGGTATGCCGTGACGGCCACCGCCGCGGGTGGAGTCGAGGGTCGCTTCGTCGACCTCGACGCCGAGCGGGCCTACGCCCGAGCCCTGCTCGCGCGCCTCGACCCGGCCTGACGCGGGTGACTGCTCTCCTCGGGCTCGCCTGCGCGATCGCCGCGTCGCTGGGCTACGGTGTCGCGGCGGTGCTCGAGTCGATCGCCGCCCGCGAGACGAGCCAGGCGACAGGGCTCGACCCACGACTGCTCGGGCGCCTCGCCCGGTCGTGGCGCTACCTGCTCGGTCTCGCCCTCGACGGGATCGCCTTCGTGCTGTGGCTGTTGGCCCTGCGCACCCTGCCGCTCTTCTTCGTCGAGGTCGTCATCGCCGGGTCGCTCGCCGTCACGGCAGTCGTCAGCGCGGTCGTCCAGCGCACGAGGCTCGGCCGCTCGGCGGTGGCCGCCCTCGTGGTCGTCCTCGCGGGGCTGGTGCTGGTGGCCCTCTCAGCCCATGATGGCGCAGCCACGGCCGTGGGTCCGGCCGTGGAGTGGGGGCTCCTGGTGGCTACCCTGCTGCTGACCGGGCTCGCCGTGCCGGCCGGACGCATCCCGGGTCCCCGCGGCGTCGCGGCGCTCTCGACCGTGGCCGGTCTGGCCTTCGGCGCCACCTCGATCGCGGCCCGACTGCTCCCCACCCCGGCCGACGGTCGTGGGGTCCTCCAGCTGCTGGCCCACCCTGCGCTGTGGGCGCTCGCGCTCTCCGGCCTCGTGGCCCTCCTCGCCTACTCCACCGCGCTGCAGCGCGGCACGGTCACCCAGGCCACCGCGCCGCTGCTGGTCGGTGAGACCCTCGTGCCCGCCGTCGTCGGGATCGCCCTGCTCGGTGACCGCACCCGGGAGGGCTGGGGCCCCGTCGCCGTCGTGGGCTTCCTCCTGGCGGTGGCCGGAGCGATCGCTCTGGCCCGCCTGGCCGAGGACCGTCCACCCAGCCGGCCGAGTCAGCAACCGAGCACGGCAGCGGCGTCGCCGCTGCCGTGACGGCCTGCGGGCCGGGACCTGTGAGGGCGATGAATCCCTCAGGTTCGCGCGAGCACCGCCGACGCCTCGGGTGAGGTCCTTCTCGAACGGCACCTTGTTCCCAGCGGAGGTGTGGTGCGGTGACTGCGGTAGCTCCTCCTGGGGACAGGGTGCTCGACCTCGTCCGCCACGGTGCCGTCCGGTCGGTCTACCAGCCGATCGTCGACCTCGACACCGGCGTCACCGTTGCTTTCGAGGCGCTGGCGCGTGGTCCGCGGGGCCATCCCCTGGAGCGACCGGACCTGTTGTTCGGCGCAGCACGCGCGCAAGGCTGTGTGGGAGAGCTCGACGAGGCGTGCCAGTGGTCGGCGATCGACGGCGCAGCTTCCCGGGGCCTCCGAGCCCCGTGGAGCCTGTTCGTCAACGTCGAACCGGCCGGGATCGACTGGACGGTGGCGCGGGCGGACGCCGCGACCGAGGCCGAACGGGGGCGCTATCGTGCCGCCCTCGACGTGTCGATCATGGTGGAGATCACTGAGCGCGACCTCAGCCTGAACCCCCCGGCGCTGCTGCGTTTCGTCGACCGGGTCCGCGCCTGGGGAGGAGGAATCGCCCTGGACGACGTGGGGGCCGAACGGGCGTCGCTGGCGCTGCTGCCCCTGCTGCGCCCGGATGTGATCAAGCTCGACCTGCGCATCGTGCAACAGCGTCCCACCCGTGAGACGGCGGAGATCTTCGCCGCGGTCAGCGCCGAAGCGGAGCGTTCCGGCGCCGTGATCCTCGCCGAGGGCATCGAGACCGCGGACCACCTCGAGTTCGCCCGTGGCCTGGGGGCCCGGCTGGGCCAGGGCTGGCTGCTCGGGCGACCGGGGCCCCTGCCGGAGATGTCGACCGTCACCGCACCGGCACCGGGTGCGCTACCCATGGAGCGCCGCGCCGGGCTGGTTCTCGACGCCTCCCCCTTCACGCTCGCGGCGGCCCACTCCACCCCCCGAGCCGCACGCAAGGCCCTGCTCATCCAGATCAGCAAGCACCTCGAGCGCGAGGCCCTGCGTCTGGGTCGCAACGCGGTCGTCGTCACCGCGCTGCAGGA
>JALYVC010000310.1 GCA_030853445.1 Actinomycetota bacterium
GCGCGAGGCGGTCGCGGCCTGGTTCGCGAGACGCCGGGGCGTGCCCGACGTCGACCCGAGCGGGGTCCTGCCGACCATCGGCAGCAAGGAGATGGTCGCCTGGCTGCCGACGCTGCTGGGCCTGGGAGCCGGTGACGTCGTCGGGCTCCCCGCGGTCGCCTACCCCACGTACGACGTGGGCGCGCGCCTCGCCGGCGCCACCCCTGTCGTCGTCGACGGGCTCATGGCGCTCGGGCCCCTGACCACGGCCACCCGCCCTCGCCTGCTCTGGGTCAACAGCCCCAGCAACCCGACCGGTGCCGTGCTCGGGGTGGAGCACCTGGCCAAGGTCGTCTCGTGGGCGCGTCGGCACGACGTGGTGGTGGCCTCCGACGAGTGCTACGCCCAGCTGACGTGGTCGGGCGACGGGCCCGCGCCGAGCATCCTCGACCCGCGGGTCACCGGGGGCCGCCACGAGGGACTGCTCGCGCTCTACTCCCTGTCGAAGCAGTCGAACCTGGCCGGCTACCGCGCGGCCTTCGTCGCCGGCGACCCGGCCCTCGTGGCGGGTCTGCTCGAGGTGCGCAAGCACGCGGGGATGATCGTGCCGGGGCCGGTGCAGGCCGCGATGGTCGCGGCCCTGGGTGACGATGCCCACGTCGAGGAGCAGCACGCCCGGTACGCCGCGCGGCGCGCGGTCCTGCGACCAGCGTTGGAGCGAGCGGGTTTCCGCATCGCCGACAACCGCGCGGGGCTCTATCTCTGGTCGACGCGCGACGAGCCCGCCCTCGACAGCGTGGGCTGGCTGGCCGAGCGGGGCATCCTCGTCGCCCCTGGCACCTTCTACGGCCGGGCCGGCGATCGCCACGTACGGGTGGCGCTCACGGCGACCGACGAGCGCATCGCCGCAGCCGCCTCCCGCCTCTGACCGACGGCGGGCACCTGCCGGGAGGTCTGGCAACGTCACACTCGCCCGCGTGCCGATCCGCGCCGGGGCTGGGGTAGCGTCGTGGACGATCTGCCTGGGTCCCTACGGGGCCCGCTCGTCCCCGGTTCCTCAAGGAGAACACACATGACCGCAGAGACCGCTGAGAGCACCGCGGCCACCCTGAGCCTCGCCGACAAGACCCTCACCCTGCCCCGGGTCGGCGCGTCCGACGGCAGCGACGCCCTCGGCGTCAGCTCCCTGCTCAAGGAGACCGGTCTGGTCACCTACGACGCCGGTTTCGTCAACACCGCCGCGTGCAAGAGTGCCATCACCTACATCGACGGAGACGCGGGCATCCTGCGCTACCGCGGGTATCCCATCGAGCAGCTGGCCGCGAAGTCGTCCTACGTCGAGGTGTCCTACCTGCTCATCTACGGTGAGCTGCCGACCCCGACCGAGCTGGCGCAGTTCGAGGACAAGATCCGCCGCCACACGATGCTGCACGAGGACCTCAAGGCCTTCTTCAACGGATTCCCGCGCGACGCCCACCCGATGCCGGTCCTGTCGTCGGCCGTCTCCGCGTTGTCGACGTTCTATCAGGACAGCCTCGACATCCACGACCGGGCGCAGATCGACCTCTCGACGGTGCGGCTGCTGGCCAAGCTGCCGACGATCGCCGCCTACGCACACAAGAAGAGCATCGGCCAGCCCTTCCTCTACCCTGACAACTCGCTCTCGTTGACCGAGAACTTCCTGCGGATGGCGTTCGGCTTCCCGGCCGAGCCCTACGAGCTCGACCCGACCCTCGTCAAGGCGCTCGACCTGCTGCTCATCCTGCACGCCGACCACGAGCAGAACTGCTCGACCTCGACCGTGCGCCTCGTGGGCTCGTCCCAGGCCAACCTCTACGCCTCCGTGTCCTCAGGGATCCACGCGTTGTCCGGGCCCCTGCACGGCGGGGCGAACCAGGCTGTCCTCGAGATGCTCGGCAAGATCCAGAACGCCGACTACGACGTCAAGACGTTCATGGACAAGGTCAAGAACAAGGAGGACGGCGTCCGGCTCATGGGCTTCGGCCACCGGGTCTACAAGAACTACGACCCGCGTGCGGCGATCATCAAGAAGACCGCCGACGAGATCATCGCCAAGCTCGGTGGCGACGACGAGATGCTCGAGATCGCCAAGGGTCTGGAGGAGATCGCCCTCAACGACGACTACTTCATCGAGCGCAAGCTCTACCCCAACGTCGACTTCTACACCGGCCTGATCTACAAGGCCATGGGCTTCCCGCCGAAGATGTTCACCGTGCTCTTCGCCCTCGGCCGCGTCCCCGGCTGGATCGCCCAGTGGCGCGAGATGATGGAGGACCCCGAGACCAAGATCGGGCGTCCCCGTCAGGTCTACATCGGTGCCACCGAGCGCGACTACGTCGACCTCGGCGGCCGCTGACCGAGCGTCGCCGTCAGGGCGCGCACGAGCGCCGACCTCCTCCGGGGGTCGGCGCTCGTGCTCTTCCCGGCCGTGACCGCTCTGCCCGTGCTGCCCGCGTGCTGCCCGTGCGGTCGCGGGTCGACGCGCCGTTCGCCGGACGGTCGTGGCCGGGTCTTGGCCTGCTCAGGCCGCCCCGAGGCGGATGATGACGGTCGTGCCGTCACTCGACCCGCCCGTCCCCCAGGTGAGCGCGGAGTCCCCGTTGCCGCGGTCCCAGGTGCGGCCGGCGACCTCGACGTGCGCGACGCCGTACGCCTCGGCTCGGGCGACCGCCCACTGGGCGGCAGCCCACGCATGGGTAGGGTCCGAGGCGGTCACGCGCACGGTGCCACTGGACTCGGCCCCGGTGGTCCCCATCTGCGCGCCCAGGTCGGCCGTCACGCTGCGGGCGCTCGACACGACGGTCGGGTCAGCGAGCCGGCAGCCCAGCCCGGCCGGTGACTGACCCGTGAGCGTCGAGGCGAGCACCCGCCCCTGCTGCTCGTGGTCGGCGTAGGCCTCGGGGTAGGCGCTGCGCTGCACCTGCTGGGCGACCTTGGTGATCGCACCCGTGGCGTAGCCGGGTACCTTGACCAGGGCGTCGTAGAACTTTCCGGTCGAGTAGACCGCGTCGAGGATCTGCTCACGCGTGCCCCAGCCCTGGCTGGGGCGCTGCTGGAAGAGCCCGACCGAGTCGCGGTCACCGTAGGTGAGGTTGCGCAGCTTGGACTCCTGGATGGCCGTCGCGATGGCGATCGTGGCCGCCCGTGCCGGCAGCCCCCGCTTCACGGCCACCGCCGAGATGAGGGCGGCGTTCGCGGTCTGCTCCGGGGTGAAGGTGAAGGTCGTGCCCGACGCGGTTGCCGCGCAGGAGGCGGTGAAGAAGGCCCGCTGGGCTGCGTGCCAGGCCACGAAGCCGGTGACGACCACGCCCACCACGATCGCGATGACCACGAGGCGGGCCACCCACCGCAGGGGGTGTCGGCCGCCCCGCGCGGGGTCACGCGTCGGCATGCCCGGTCACGTGTTGGCATGCAGGGCGTCGTTGAGCGCGATGCCGTGCCCCGTGCGGTCGCGCGCCTCCACGGTTCCGGTCACCGAGTTGCGCAGGAAGAGCACGCCGTCGCGCCCCGAGAGCTCGACGGCCTTGACGACCGAGCCGTCGGGCAGCGTCACCTTGGTGCCGGCCGTGACGTAGAGGCCTGCCTCGACGACACAGTCGTCGCCGAGGGCGATGCCGAGGCCCGCCTGGGCGCCCAGCAGGCACCGCTCGCCGACGCTGACCCGCCGGGTGCCGCCACCGGAGAGCGTGCCCATGATCGAGGCCCCACCGCCGATGTCGGAGCCGTTGCCGACGACGACGCCCTGCACGATGCGGCCCTCGACCATCGAGGTGCCGAGGGTGCCGGCGTTGAAGTTGACGAAGCCCTCGTGCATGACCGTCGTGCCGGGAGCCAGGTGGGCGCCGAGGCGCACCCGGTCGGCGTCGGCGATGCGCACCCCGGACGGCACGACGTAGTCGGTCATCCGTGGGAACTTGTCGACGGAGGTGACCTGCACCGGGCCGCGCCGCCGCAGCCGCAGGCGCGTGGCCTCGAAGTCGTCGACCGCGCAGGGGCCGGCGCTGGTCCAGACGACGTTGGTCAGCACGCCGAAGAGGCCGTCGAGGTTGATCGTGTTGGGGGCCACGAGCCGGTGCGAGAGCAGGTGCAGGCGCAGGTAGGCGTCGGGGACGTTGGCGGGGGCGGCGTCCAGGTCGATGCTGACGGCGACGGCGCGCATGAGGACCCCTCGGTCGGGATCGTCGGTCTCGAGGGCACGCAGCTGCGCCGGCACGGGCCGCTGCGGGTCGAAGTCGTCACCGAGGTGCGGATCGGCGAACCAGGTGTCGAGGACGACCCCTTCGTCGACCGCGGCCCCCGGCGTCGGGAGGGTCCCGGCGACGACGGTGGCCAGTCCGAGGCCCCAGGCCCGGCGGGTGTCGGTGGCGGGTGCGGACGTGTCGGTCATGGGCAGAGCCTAGGTGCCCCGCCTACTAGCCTCGTCGCATGCCGTCTCCCTCCACCGTGCCCCGCGTGTCGCCACCCGCCCTCGACCTCGGCGCCGACGTCGTCGACCTGACCGTCGCCCTGTGCGACATCCCCTCGGTGAGCCTCGACGAGGCCACGCTCGCCGACGCCGTCGAGGTGGCGCTGCGGCCCCTGGCCCACCTGAGCGTCTCGCGTCACGGCAACACCGTCGTCGCCCGCACCGAGCTCGGCCGGTCCGAGCGGGTGGTGCTCGCCGGGCACCTCGACACCGTGCCGCTCACCGACCCGCCCAACCTGCCCGTGCGTCGACGCAGCGACGAGCTGCTCGGGCGTGGCACGGTCGACATGAAGGGCGGTGTCGCGGTGCAGCTCCGGCTCGCTGCCCAGCTCACCGAGCCCACCCGCGACGTCACCTACGTCTTCTACGAGGGCGAGGAGATCGACGGGCAGTACAACGGCCTGGCGCACCTGGTCGCCGACGTCCCCGAGCTGCTGCAGGCCGACTTCGCAGTGCTGCTCGAGCCGACGGACGGTGGCATCGAGGGTGGGTGCAAGGGGACGCTGCGCGTCGACGTGGCCGTCAAGGGGGTCGCCGCCCACTCGGCCCGCCCGTGGAACGGCGAGAACGCCATCCACGGCGCCGCACCCGTCCTGGCGCGCCTCGTCGCCTACGACCAGCGGGTCGTGCACGTCGAGGGGCTCGACTACCACGAGGCCCTGCAGGCGGTCGGCATCACCGGTGGTATCGCAGGGAACGTCATCCCTGACCGCTGCGTGGTCACGGTCAACTACCGCTACGCCCCCGACAAGGACGGTGACGAGGCGGTGGCCCACGTGCGCGGGGTCTTCGAGGGCTTCGAGGTCGTCGTGCGCGACAACGCCCCCGGCGCCCGCCCCGGCCTGACCCTCCCGGCAGCGCAGGCGTTCGTCGAGGCCCTCGGCGTGCCGGTGGGGCCCAAGGAGGGCTGGACCGACGTCGCCCGGTTCAGCGCCCTCGGAGTGCCGGCGGTCAACTTCGGCCCCGGTGACCCCAACCTGGCCCACACCGACGAGGAGCGCGCCCCCGTGCACCAGTACGTCGACTGCGAGCAGGCCCTGCTGCGGTGGCTGCGATGAGCACGCACGAGCCACAGCCCCGCCCGGAGCGCCGTACCGGCCCCGTGCGCCTGCGGCGTCAGCAGGTGCCCGCGACGACGACCGACCAGCGGCTGCTCGACAGCGGGCAGTCCGCCGACTGGCTGCACGCCGACCCGTGGCGGGTCATGCGCATCCAGTCCGAGTTCGTCGAGGGCTTCGGCGCCCTCGCCGACCTCGGCCCGGCCGTCGCCGTGTTCGGCTCCGCGCGCACCAAACGTGACGACCCGAACTACCAGCGGGCGTTCGAGGTGGCCCAGCTGCTCGTCGAGGCGGGGTACGCCGTCATCACCGGCGGCGGTCCGGGAGCCATGGAGGCCGCGAACAAGGGCGCGCTCGAGGCGAAGGGAGTCTCGGTGGGGCTCGGCATCGAGTTGCCCTTCGAGACCGGCCTCAACGAGTACGTAGACCTCGGGGTCAACTTCCGCTACTTCTTCGCCCGCAAGACGATGTTCGTCAAGTACTCGCAGGGCTTCATCGTGCTGCCGGGCGGGTTCGGCACCCTGGACGAGT
>JALYVC010000322.1 GCA_030853445.1 Actinomycetota bacterium
GTGCCCCTCGGGGACTGGCCCGCGGCCAGGGTGCCGGGGAACGCCTCCGTCGGACCCTCGAGGTCGTAGGACGCCGCGAGCTCTCCGTCGCGGTCGTCGGCCGGTGCGTCGGCGAAGAGCGCGCGCAGCCGGTCGACGGGGGTGAAGCGCCACTCCTCCTCACGGCCCGAGGGCACGGGGAAGTCGGCCACGTCGAACGACGTGGGACGCTCCGCGCGCGACTGGTCGGGCACGAAGGCCTCCCCACCGTCCACGTGGGCGGTGGCTCCGGGGATCGTGGTCCCCTTGGTCTTCTCCAACAGCGGCATCAGCCGACTGCTCCTTCCATCTGCAGCTCGATGAGGCGGTTCAGCTCGAGGGCGTACTCCATGGGCAGCTCGCGGGCAATGGGCTCGACGAAGCCGCGCACGATCATGGCCATGGCCTCCTCCTCGGTCATTCCGCGGGACTGGAGGTAGAACAGCTGGTCGGCTGACACCTTGGAGACCGTGGCCTCGTGACCCATCTGCACGTCGTCCTCGCGGACGTCGACGTACGGGTAGGTGTCCGACCGGCTGATCGTGTCGACGAGCAGCGCGTCGCAGCGCACCGTCGACTTGCTGTTGGTGGCGCCTTCCATGATCTGCACGAGGCCGCGGTACGACGTGCGGCCACCACCGCGGGCGACCGACTTGGAGACGATCGTCGAGCTGGTGTTCGGCGCCTGGTGCACCATCTTGGCGCCGGCGTCCTGGTGCTGGCCCTCGCCCGCGAAGGCGATCGAGAGCGTCTCGCCCTTGGAGTGCTCACCGAGCAGGTAGACGGCCGGGTACTTCATCGTCACCTTGGAGCCGATGTTGCCGTCGATCCACTCCATGGTCGCGCCCTCGGCGCACGTGGCGCGCTTGGTCACGAGGTTGTAGACGTTGTTCGACCAGTTCTGGATGGTCGTGTACCGCACGCGGGCGTTCTTCTTCACGATGATCTCGACGACCGCCGAGTGCAGCGAGTCGGACTTGTAGATCGGCGCGGTGCAGCCCTCGACGTAGTGCACGTCGGAGCCCTCGTCGGCGATGATCAGGGTGCGCTCGAACTGGCCCATGTTCTCGGTGTTGATGCGGAAGTAGGCCTGCAGCGGGATGTCGACCTTCACGCCCTTGGGAACGTAGATGAAGGAGCCGCCCGACCACACCGCGGTGTTGAGCGAGGCGAACTTGTTGTCGCCGGCCGGGATCACGGAGGTGAAGTACTCGCGGAAGAGCTCCTCGTGCTCACGCAGACCCGTGTCGGTGTCGACGAACAGGACACCCTTCTCCTCCAGGTCCTCGCGGATCTGGTGGTAGACGACCTCGGACTCGTACTGCGCCGCGACCCCACCGATGAGGCGCTGCTTCTCGGCCTCGGGGATGCCGAGCCGGTCGTAGGTGTTCCTGATGTCCTCGGGGAGGTCTTCCCAGGAGGTCGCCTGCTTCTCGGTGGACCGCACGAAGTACTTGATGTTCTGGAAGTCGATGCCCGTGAGGTCGGAGCCCCAGGTCGGCATGGGCTTCTTGCCGAACAGCTTGAGCGACTTCAGGCGCAGGTCGAGCATCCACTGGGGCTCGTTCTTGAGCGCGCTGATGTTGCGCACGGTGTCCTCGGAGAGGCCCCGCTTCGCCAGGGCACCGGCAGCGTCGCTGTCGGCCCAGCCGTACTCGTACCGACCGAGGTCCTTCAGGCCGGGGTTGCGCTCTTCGATGTGGGTGGTCATCGGGAGGACCTTTCGTGGTGGGAACGGGAGTAGGGAGGCGAGACGTCGACAAGGGCCGTCTCTTGGTGCAAGTGGTGGGGAGGCGCTGGTGTTCCCGCCGCCGCCGGCTCTCGCGGCGTCACGGCGGTGGCCGCCCGGACGAGGTGGGGACGGTCGGGACGAGGGCGCCAGCGGGCCTCGCGACCGACGGGGTCGGGACGAAGGTCGTGCAGACGTGGGCACCACCGGCCAGCGTGGCGAGCCGCTGCACATGCACCCCGAGCAGCCGCGAGATCGCGTCGGTCTCAGCGTCGCAGAAGGCCGGGAACTCCTCGGCCACCTGTCCGACGGGGCAGTGCCCCTGGCAGAGCTGGATGCCGTGGAACGCGCTGCCGCTCTCCCCCACCGGCCGCGCGCTGGCGGCGTAACCGTCCTGGGTGAGCGCGTCGACGAGGGCCGCGACCCGGGCGCCCGGCGCGTCTCCGGCGGCCGACAGCCGAGCGGCGTACCGGTCCTCGAGACCGGCGACCCGCTCCCGGGCGAAGGCCTCGACGGCCTCGGGCCCGGCATGGGCGGCGAGGTAGCGCAGGGCCTGGGTCGCGAGGCCCTCGTAGTCGTCCTCGAGGGCTCGGTGCCCGGCCTCGGAGAGCACCCAGGCGCGGGCCGGCCGTCCGCGACCACGGGTGGGCGAGGTCGGCTCGTGCTCGGTGATCACCGACTGCTCAGCGAGGGCGTCGAGGTGGCGACGGACGGCAGCAGACGTCAGCCCGACGAGGCGCCCGATCTCGGTGGCCGAGACCGGCCCGTGCTCCGAGACCGCGGCGACGACCCGCTGACGGGTCCGGCGCTCGAGGTGGTGGGCCGACTGCTCGCAGTCGCCCGTCACCTCGATGGCGTCGGCGGATTCCATAAACACCACACCAGTGTGACGTAAATGAACCCAGCCCGATAGTCAGGGTCCCCTAACCCGCCGACATCGTGGTGGGTGGCGCAGGTGGCCACCGGGCCACACAGGAGTCATCGAGGTCCGAGACCTAGACTCGTCGGGTGCAGTTCCCACCCCCCGCCGTCAGCCTCGACGGCCTTCGTCGCCGGTTCGGTGACGTGATGGCGCTGGACGGCATGACCTGGACCGCGTCCCCGGCGAGCGTGACCGCGCTGCTCGGACCCAACGGCGCCGGGAAGACGACCGCCATCGAGTGCGCCGTCGGCCTCCAGCAGCCCGACGACGGGGTGGTGCGGGTGCTCGGTGACGACCCGTGGCACTCCCCGGCCGAGCACCGCGCGCGCGTCGGCGTCATGCTCCAGTCCGGGGGGCTGCCCAACGGCACCCGGCCGATGCGCCTGCTTCGCCACCTCGCCAGCCTGTATGCCGCGCCCGCCGACGTCTCTGCCCTGGCGACCACCCTGGGCATCGACCGTTTCGACGGCACCACCATCCGTCGGCTCTCCGGTGGCCAGAAGCAGCGCGTCGCGCTCGCGGCAGCGCTCGTCGGCCGCCCGGAGGTCGTCTTCCTCGACGAGCCCACCGCCGGGCTCGACCCCCACGCCCGGCTCGACGTCTACGACCTCGTGTCCCGCCTGCGCGACGAGGGCACGACGGTGGTCGTCAGCACGCACTCCTTCGAGGAGGCGCAGCGCGTGGCCGACCACCTCGTGATCGTCAGCGAGGGCCGCACGGTGGCGCAGGGCCCTGTCGACGAGGTCGTCGGCAGCGGCTCGCTCGAGGACGTCTACTTCGACCTGACCAGGAGGGTGCGACCGTGACCGCCTCCGACTCCCCCACCGCTCCCACGCCGGCCGGCCTGCCGACGACCTTGGGGTCCGGTGGCACTGTCCACGGTGGCCCCGCCACTGCGCGGCGTCGGGTGCTCGCCCAGACCGGCTTCGAGCTGGGCACCCTCGTGCGCAACGGCGAGCAGCTGCTCGTCTCGCTGGTGCTGCCCCTCGGTGCCCTCGTCGGGCTGGTCCTGGCCACCGTCCCCTCCCTCGGCACCGGTCGTCGCGTCGACGTCGCGACGCCGGGGGTGCTCGCCCTGTGCGTGATCTCGGCCGCGTTCACCGCCCAGGCCATCTCGACCGGCTTCGACCGGCGCTACGGCGTGCTGCGCCTGCTCGGCACCACCCCCCTGGGGCGTGACGGGCTGCTGCTGGCGAAGGCGGCCGCCACGCTGGCCGTGGAGGTCGGGCAGTGGCTGGTCATCGGGGCCGTCGGCGCCCTGCTCGGGTGGCAGCCGCACGCCGTGGGCTGGGCCCCCGCCGCGGTCTTCCTGCTCATCGGCACCTGGGCCTTCGTGGCCCTCGCGCTCCTGCTCGCCGGCAGCCTGCGGGCCGAGGGCGTGCTGGCCGTGGCCAACCTCGTCTGGGTGCTCCTGCTCGCCCTCGGCGGCGTGCTCGTGCCCCGCAGCGAGCTGCCGGTGGGGCTGTCGCACCTGGCCACCGTGCTGCCCAGCTCGGCCCTCGCCGACGGGCTGCGCACCGCGTTCGGGTCGGGCACCCTCGACGGGACCGCGCTGGCTCTTCTGGTGGGCTGGGGTGCCGTCGCGACGCTCCTCGCCCGGCGCACCTTCCGCTGGTCCGACTGAGCCGCACGGGCGGCACGGGCAGCACGGGCAGCACGGGCAGCGGACGACACCGACGGCGCCACCTCGCCCCCTCCGGCGGCTCCCAGCCTCGCGGGTGAGACTGCCGACCATGGCCCTGCACGGAGACCCGACCCATCCGCACCGCACCCACTCCCGGGGTGACCGCAACCCCTTCCTCGGGGCGGCCAACCCGGCCTACGGGCGAGAGGTCGTCCCCCCGACCCACCGGCTGGCTCCCGACCCGGTGCCCGCCGAGGTCGCCTACCAGGTCGTGCACGACGAGCTGCTGCTCGACGGCAGCGCCCGGATGAACCTCGCGACCTTCGTCACCACCTGGATGGAGCCGCAGGCCGAGCGCCTGATGGCCGAGTCGGTCGCCAAGAACATGATCGACAAGGACGAGTACCCCCAGACCGCCGCGATCGAGGACCGGTGCGTGGCCATCCTCGCCGACCTGTGGCATGCCCCCGCGGGCGACGGGACGGCCACCGGCTGCTCGACGACCGGCTCGAGCGAGGCCTGCATGCTCGCCGGGATGGCGCTGAAGCGCCGGTGGGCCGCCCGCACCGGCAACGACCCGACGCGGCGCCCCAACCTCGTCATGGGCGCCAACGTGCAGGTCTGCTGGGAGAAGTTCTGCCGCTACTGGGAGGTCGAGCCGAGGATGGTGCCGCTCGACGGGGACCGGCTGCACCTCGGGGCCGCCGAGGCGGCGGCAGCGTGCGACGAGGACACCATCGGGGTGGTGGCGATCCTCGGCTCGACCTTCGACGGCAGCTACGAGCCGGTCGCCGAGATCGCCTCCGCCCTCGACGCCCTCGCGACCGGCGGCGGCCCCGACGTGCCGATGCACGTCGACGCTGCGTCGGGTGGCATGGTGGCACCGTTCCTGGACCCCGACCTCGTGTGGGACTTCCGTCTGCCCCGGGTCGTCTCGATCAACACCTCGGGTCACAAGTACGGGCTGGTCTACCCGGGCGTCGGCTGGGCGCTGTGGCGCGATGCGCAGGCGCTGCCCGAGGAGCTCGTCTTCCGGGTGAGCTACCTGGGAGGAGAGCTGCCGACCTTCGCGCTCAACTTCTCCCGCCCCGGGGCCGAGGTCATCGCGCAGTACTACACGTTCTTCCGGCTGGGGTTCTCCGGGATGACCGCGGTCCAGCAGGCCTGCCGAGACGTGG
The DNA here is from genome assembly GCA_030853445.1 of Actinomycetota bacterium. Classification (GTDB taxonomy): domain Bacteria; phylum Actinomycetota; class Actinomycetes; order Actinomycetales; family Dermatophilaceae; genus Lapillicoccus. The sequence goes on from JALYVC010000322.1 coordinate 5,472, forward strand.
CCACGGGGCTCGCCGAGGAGATCGGCGGGCTGCCGCAGTACCGGTTGGTGACCCGCGGCGACGAGCTGCCGGCCTTCGCCTTCACCACCGCCGACGACATCGCCTCGTGGGACGTCTTCGCGGTCTCGCGGGGGCTGCGTGAGCACGGCTGGCAGGTGCCGGCCTACACGTTCCCCGCCAACCGCACCGACCTCGCCGTGCTCCGCGTCGTGTGCCGCAACGGGTTCTCGCGCGACCTCGCCGACCTGTTCAAGCGCGACCTGCAGGCGGTCACCGACAGCCTCGTGGCCCACGCGGGTGAGACCGGTCGTACGGGGCCCTCCGGCTTCCACCACTGAGCCCGCCCCCCGGCGTGGGCCGTGGCGCACGACGCCCTTCCGACGGCATACGGTGTCGTCGTGCCGACCCCACGCCTTCGCGCCATCACCGACGACGACGTCCCCACGGTCCTCGACCTCAACCACCGCCACGTCGCGCTGCTCTCGCCGATGGACGCGCCCCGGCTGCGCCAGCTGCAGGGCTGGGCCGACCGGGCCGACGTCATCGACCTCGGCGAGGAGGTCGCCGGCTTCGTGGTCACCTTCGCGCCCGGCAGCGACTACGACTCGGAGAACTACCGCTGGTTCTCGCAGCGGTACGAGGACTTCACCTACCTCGACCGGGTCGTCGTCGACGTGCGCTTCCGGCGTCAGGGGCTGGCCCGGCTCGTCTACGACGAGCTCGAGGCGGCGGCGGGGTCGCGGATGCTGCTGGAGGTGAACGTCGACCCTCCCAACGAGCCGTCCCTGGCCTTCCACCGCGGGCGCGGCTACGTCGAGGTGGGCCGGGCCGGTGACCCCGGACACGTGGTCGCCCTGATGGCCAAGGACCTCGAGGCGGCGCCTACCCTTGAGGGGTGAGCACCACCCTGCCCCTGTCCGACCCGTCCTCTCGCACCGTCGAACGCTGGGCCTGGTCCACGCTCGTCGCCAACGCCGTCATCATCCTCACCGGCGGGCTCGTGCGGCTGACCGGCTCCGGGCTCGGCTGCCCCACCTGGCCGCGGTGCACGACCGAGTCGTTCGTGCCCCACTCCGAGCTCGGGGTCCACGGGGTCATCGAGTTCTCCAACCGCATGCTCACCTACGTGCTGATCGCCGTCGTCGTCGCAGCGTTCGTGGCCGTCTGGCGCTGGGCGTCGTCGACCCGGTCGCTGCGCTGGCACGCCGGGCTCATCGCGGCCGGTGTTCCGCTGCAGGGTGTGATCGGCGGCATCAGCGTGCTGACCCAGCTCAACCCGTGGGTCGTCGCGCTCCACCTCGTGCTCTCGATGGCCCTCGTGGCCGCTTCCATGTGGCTGGTGCTGCGGGTGCGCGCCGTGGGGGCGCCCCGCACGGCCGCGCCCACGACCTCGGCCTCGGTACGACGTCTCGTCGTCGCGACCTACGCGGTCAGCTGGGTCGTCGTCTGGCTGGGTACGGTCGTGACCGGCAGCGGCCCCCACGCCGGTGACGTCAACGCACCGCGCAACGACCTGTCCCCGCAGACGATGAGCCACGTGCACGCCGCGTCGGTCTACCTGCTCATCGCGCTCACGGTCGCCCTGTGCGTGGCCGTCCGCTCGGGAGCCGTAGCCCGGTCGGCCCGGGTGCTGCTCGTGGTCGAGCTGGCCCAGGGGGTCATCGGCTTCGTGCAGTACTTCACCGGGCTGCCGATCGCGGTCGTCGCCCTGCACCTGGCCGGCGCCGCCGTCCTCGTCGCAGCCGCCACTGCGCTGCTGGTGGTCACGCTCTCACCCCGGACGGCGGCGGACGCAGGCCGGGCGGGCGCGCGCCGCGAGCCCGCCGCCGTCTGAACCTCCCCCCGCCGACACCCGCCGACACCGGGCTCGTTGCGTCTGTCGCTCCCCTTTCTCGATAGCAGGGGCCTGAGAAGGGAGCGCCGGTCGTCGGCACTCGGCCGGGCCACATACGGGGGCATCTGCCCGCGAATAAGCGGGTCGCCCGGGCCGGGACCACATACGCGGGCAGGTGCCCGAAGATGCCCACCGGGCCACGGCCGGCGATGTCGCTCAGCGCAGGACGGAGACGTGCAGCAGCGGGTCGACGGCTACCGCGACGAAGAGGATCGTCAGGTAGGTGATTGAGAAGTGGAACAGCCGCATCGGCTTGAGCACCTCGGGTCCGGCGCCGACCTGGGCAGCCCGCAGCAGCCGGTGGGCCTCGGCGAGGAACGCCGCCCCTGACACGCCGGCACCGACGAGGTAGACCCAGCCCATGTCACCGACGGGCACGAGCAGCAGCGACGCCGCCACCATCACCCACGAGTAGGCGACGACCTGACGGGCGACGACGACGAAGCGCTCGACCACGGGCAGCATCGGCACGTGCGCGGCGGCGTAGTCGTCCTTGAACTTCATCGACAGCGGCCAGTAGTGCGGCGGGGTCCAGAAGAAGATGACGGCGAAGAGAATCGCGGCCGACCACGACACCGTGTCGGTGACCGCGGCCCACCCGATGAGCACGGGCATGCACCCGGCTGCGCCTCCCCAGACGATGTTCTGCGTCGTGCGCCGTTTCAGCAGCATCGTGTAGACACCGACGTAGAACAGCAGGGCGGCCAGCGCGAGGCTCGCGCTCAGCCAGTTGACCAGCAGCCCCAGCCACAGCGTCGAACCCACCGTGAGGGCGCCACCGAAGACGAGCGCCGCCCGCGGCGAGATCGTGCCGGTGACCAGGGGCCGGGTGCTCGTGCGGTTCATGACCGCGTCGATGTCTCGGTCCACATAGCAGTTCAGGGTGTTGGCCGCTCCGGCCGAGAGCGTGCCTCCGACGAGGGTGGCGACGACCAGCCACAGCGACGGCACGCCCCGCTGGGCGAGGAACATCACCGGGACCGTCGTGATGAGCAGCAGCTCGATGATGCGCGGCTTGGTCAGGGCGACGTACTGCCCGAGGGTGAAGAGCGCTCCGTGTCCTCCCGGTCCGGGAGTCGTCGACAGTCCGGCGCGTGGGTCCAGAGCGGTCACGGTGTCCTTCGGGGGTCGAGGCGATTGCTCTGCGAGTCTAACGGCCACCCGCTCGTGGTCTCGCCCGCCCCGGGCCGCGTGGAACATCACACGCCTTCGGGTACTTGGACCCGAAGAGACACTCCCAGCAGCAGCGAGGGTGTTCGCCCGGTCCCCCGAGATGTCGTGCACGTCACGTCGGGCACTAGGCTCGGAAGCGAACGCCAGGGAGTGCACGCGAACCCTCGAAGGAGACGTCACCAGTGACCACCACAGCCGCTCGCGGATCATCACCCATCGCGAAGCGCAGCACCGAGCTGCCCATGCCGATCGCGAAGATGGCGGGGTGGAGCGACCTCGACGTGAGGGCGGTCGACACGGCCCGCCTCCTCGCCGCCGACGCCGTCCAGAAGGTCGGGAACGGCCACCCCGGAACGGCGATGTCGCTCGCCCCGGTGGCCTACCTGCTCTACCAGCAGGTGATGACCCACGACCCGAGCGACCCGACGTGGCTCGGCCGCGACCGCTTCGTGCTGTCGTGCGGCCACTCGTCGCTCACGCAGTACGTCGAGCTCTTCCTCTCCGGATACGGCCTCGAGCTCTCCGACCTGCAGGCGCTGCGCACGTGGGGCAGCCTGACCCCGGGCCACCCCGAGGTGCACCACACCAAGGGTGTGGAGATCACCACCGGCCCGCTCGGCTCCGGTCTGGCCTCGGCCGTCGGCATGGCCTTCGGTCAGCGTCGGCAGCGAGGTCTGTTCGACCCCGATGCGAAGCCCGGCGAGAGCCCCTTCGACCACAGCATCTACGTGCTCGCCTCCGACGGCGACATGATGGAGGGCGTCAGCCACGAGGCGTCAGCCCTCGCCGCCCACCAGGAGCTCGGCAACCTCACGCTCATCTACGACCAGAACCACATCTCGATCGAGGACGACACCAACATCTCGTTCTCCGAGGACGTCGCGCAGCGCTACGAGGCCTACGGCTGGGACGTGCGCGTCGTCGACTGGCGCAAGCAGGCGGCCGACGACGAGGGCGGCCACACTTACGTCGAGGACGTCGACGCGCTCTACGCCGCCATCGAGGCAGGCAGGAAGGTGCGCAACAAGCCCACCCTCGTGCTGCTCAAGACCATCATCGCCTGGCCTGCGCCGACGAAGCAGAACACCGGAAAGTCGCACGGCTCGGCCCTCGGTGCCGACGAGATCGCCGCCACCAAGGCGCTGCTCGGCTTCCCGACGGGCAAGGACTTCACCGTCGAGCGCCCGGTGCTCGCTCACGCCCGCCAGGTCGTCAAGCGTGGCAAGGCCGCCCACAAGGAGTGGGACAAAGGCTACAAGGCGTGGCGCAAGAGCAACCCCGACCGCGCGGTGCTGCTCGACCGCCTCGTCAGGGCCGACCTGCCGGCCGGACTCGGCCGGGCCCTGCCGACCTTCCCCACCGACACCGAGAAGGGCATGGCCACCCGCGCCGCGTCCGGCAAGGTGCTGAGCGCCCTCGCCGACGTCATGCCCGAGCTCTGGGGCGGCTCGGCCGACCTCGCCGAGTCCAACAACACGACCATGGCGGGCGAGCCGTCCTTCATCCCCACCGGCAAGCAGACCGACGAGTGGAAGGGAGGCCCCTACGGCCGCACCCTCCACTTCGGCATCCGAGAGTTCGGCATGGGCGCGATCCTGAACGGCATCGCCCTCGAGGGCCTCACCCGCCCGTATGGCGGCACGTTCCTGGTCTTCTCCGACTACATGCGCGGAGCGGTCCGGCTGGCCGCTCTCATGGCCCTGCCGGTCACCTACGTCTGGACCCACGACTCCATCGGCCTCGGTGAGGACGGGCCCACCCACCAGCCCATCGAGCAGCTCGCGTCGTTGCGGGCCATGCCCGGCCTCGACGTCGTGCGCCCCGCAGACGCCAACGAGACGGCCGTCGTCTGGCGCACCATCCTCGAGAAGGCCCGCCCGGCCGGTCTGGCCCTCAGCCGCCAGCCGGTGCCCGTGATCGACCGCAAGGTCTTCGCCAAGGCCGCCGGTGCCGCCAAGGGCGCCTACGTCCTGATCGACGGCGGCCCCGACGGCACCGCGCCGCCCGAGGTCATCCTCGTCGCGACCGGGTCCGAGGTGGCCATCGCGATCGAGGCGCGCGAGAAGCTCGAGCAGTCAGGCGTCCGCACCCGCGTCGTGTCGATGCCCTGCCGCGAGTGGTTCGAGGAGCAGTCCCGCTCCTACCAGGAGAAGGTCCTGCCCGCGGCCGTCCGCGCGCGGGTCAGCATCGAGGCCGCGGCAACCTTCGGGTGGCACGACGTGGTCGGCGATGCCGGTCGCAGCATTGGCGTCGACCACTTCGGTGCCTCGGCCGACGTCGCCACGCTCTACCGCGAGTTCGGCATCACCGCCACCGAGACGGTGAAGGCGGCCAAGGACTCCCTCAAGGCGGTGCGCGCCACCGTGCACGCGCCGGCGATGGCCGAGACCTCCCCTCGCAAGGTGGCCGACCAACGGCTCACCGACGTCCCGCCCTTCGAGGACACCGACGCGCCGGCCGCCGAGAAGGCCGACGTCTCCGCTCACTGAGCAACCGGTCGCGGTGGGCTCAGGCCCGCCGCGACCCTCCTCCCGTCACACCCCGCAGTCACCCGGCAGCACCCCGCCAAGGAAGCGATGACCATGACCAACGCCAACCTCCAGGCCCTCTCCGACGCAGGCGTCAGCATCTGGCTCGACGACCTCTCGCGCGACCGTCTCAACTCCGGCAACCTCGCCGAGCTGGTCAAGACGCGCAACATCGTCGGTGTCACCACCAACCCGTCGATCTTCCAGGCCTCCCTCTCCCAGGGCACCGCCTACGACGACCAGGTCACCCAGCTGGCCGCGGACGGCAAGGACGTCGAGCAGGCCGTCTTCGCGATGACCACCGACGACGTGCGCAACGCGTGCGACATCTTCACCACCTTGTTCAGCGACACGAGCGGCGTCGACGGCCGGGTCTCCATCGAGGTCGACCCGCGCCTGGCCCACGACACGGCCAAGACCGTCGACCAGGCCAAGCAGCTGCATGACGCCGTCGACCGTGACAACGTCCTCATCAAGATCCCCGCGACCGTCGAGGGCCTGCCGGCCATCACGGCGGTGATCGCCGAGGGCATCAGCGTCAACGTCACCCTCATCTTCTCGCTCGAGCGCTACCGCGCCGTCATGAACGCCTACCTCGAGGGTCTCGAGCAGGCGCACGTGGCGGGCAAGGACCTCAGCGTGATCCAGTCGGTCGCCTCGTTCTTCGTCTCGCGCGTCGACACCGAGATCGACAAGCGCCTCGACGCCATCGGCACCGACGAAGCCCGCGCCCTGAAGGGCCAGGCCGGTGTCGCCAACGCGCGCCTGGCCTACCAGGCCTACGAGGAGGTCTTCTCGACGCCTCGCTGGGAGTCCCTCACGTCGGCCGGAGCCCAGCCCCAGCGCCCGCTGTGGGCCTCGACCGGCACCAAGGACCCGGCGTACCGCGACACGATGTACGTCGTCGACCTCGTCGCCCCGGGCGTGGTCAACACCATGCCCGAGAAGACGCTCGACGCCACGGCCGACCACGGCGAGGTGACCGGTGACACCGTGACCGGTCACTATGCGCAGGCCCAGCAGGTGCTCGACGACCTGTCGGCGATCGGTGTGTCCTACACCGACGTCGTCCAGCTGCTCGAGGTCGAGGGTGTCGACAAGTTCGAGAAGGCCTGGCTCGAGCTGCTCGAGACCGTCAAGACCAACCTGGAGAAGGCGGCCAAGTGAGCTCGATCTCCGTCACCGCCTCCGGGCCTGCGGCGGACGCCGTCGCCGCGCACGTCCCCGGTCTCGTCGAGTCCGCCTTCGCCTCCAGGCTCTTCGCCCAGGACCCCACCCTGTGGGGGACCGAAGCCGAGAGCGAGTCGGCCATCCGCCTGTCGTGGGTGGGGCTGCCGCGCAGCTCCCGGCCGCTCGTCGGTGAGGTCGCGGCCATGCGCGACGAGCTGAGCGGCAAGGGTCTCGACCACGTCGTCCTCTGCGGCATGGGTGGCTCGTCGCTGGCCCCCGAGGTCATCTGCGCCACCGCCGGGGTCCCGCTGACCGTCCTCGACTCCTCCGACCCCGACTACGTGCGCGCGGCGGTGGCCGACCGCCTCGTGCGCAGCATCGTCGTGGTCTCGAGCAAGTCGGGCTCCACCGTCGAGACCGACTCGCAGCGCCGGGCGTACGAAGCCGCGTTCACCGAAGCCGGCATCGACCCGGCCGAGCGCATCGTCGTCGTCACCGATCCGGGCAGCCCGCTCGACAAGGAGTCGCGTGAGAAGGGCTACCGGGTCGTGAACGCGGACCCCGACGTGGGTGGACGCTACTCCGCGCTCACCGCCTTCGGCCTCGTGCCGAGTGGTCTCGCCGGGGTCGACATCGAGGCCCTGCTCGACGACGCCGAGTCCGTGGCCGACCTGCTGTCAGCCGACGACGACGGCAACCCCGGGCTGCGCCTCGGCGCCGCCCTGGCCGGCACCGACCCGCTGCGCGACAAGCTCGTGCTCGTCGACGAGGGCTCGGGCATCGTCGGTTTCGCCGACTGGGCCGAGCAGCTCATCGCCGAGTCCACCGGCAAGCGGGCCACCGGCATCCTGCCGGTCGTCGTCACCGACGACTCTGACCCCGAGGTCAGCCGCCCGGCCCCCGACATCACCGTGGCCCACCTCGTGGGTGAGGACGGCGACGAGGGCAATGCCACGCTCGAGCACGAGAGCCACCGGAGCGCGGTCTATGTCGGCGGTTCGCTCGGCGCGCAGATGCTCCTGTGGGAGGTCGCGACGGCCGCCGCGGGGCGCCTGCTCGGCATCAACCCCTTCGACCAGCCCGATGTCGAGAGCGCCAAGAAGGCCGCCCGCCAGCTGCTCGACCAGGGCATCGGCGCGGGTGCGGACCCCGACGCCATCGACGGCGCGGTCGAGATCCACGCCCTCGGTGGGGCGGAGGGCTGGCTCGGCGACGCGACGACCGTCGACGACGCCCTCGCCGCGCTCTTCGACCAGCTCGACCCCGAGACGGGCTACCTGGCGATCATGGCCTACCTCGACCGCCTCGAGGACGCTCCCCTCGCCGACGCCCGTCGTGCCGTTGCTCAGCGCACCGGGCGCCCGACGACGTTCGGCTGGGGCCCGCGGTTCCTGCACTCCACGGGTCAGTTCCACAAGGGTGGGCCCCGGGTGGGGGTCTACCTCCAGATCACCGCCGCACCCCTCGACGACCTTTCCATCCCGGGACGGGAGTTCACCTTCGGTGACTTCATCGCCTCGCAGGCCGCCGGGGACGCGGCCGTGCTCGCCGATGACGACCACCGCCGCCCGGTCCTGCACCTGCACCTGACCGACCACGCGGCCGGTCTGGCCCAGGTCACCCGGGCCCTCGGCATTGCGGGTGGGTCCACGTCGTCGACGGGAGACGCATGAGTCCCGCCCGCGTAGCCGCCGGTGCCAACCCGCTTCGCGACCCGCGCGACCGGCGGCTCCCCCGCATCGCCGGCCCGTGCGGGATGGTCCTCTTCGGCGTCACGGGTGACCTCTCACGCAAGAAGCTGATGCCCGCCATCTACGACCTGGCCAACCGCGGCCTGCTGCCGCCGGGCTTCTGCCTCGTCGGTTTCGCCCGCCGCGACTGGGCCGACCAGGACTTCGGGCAGGTCGTCTACGAGTCGGTCAAGGAGCACGCCCGCACCCCCTTCCGCGAAGACGTCTGGCGCAACCTCTCCGAGGGGTTCCGCTTCGTGCCGGGCACGTTCGACGACCCGGCGGCCTACGACCTGCTCGCCCAGACGGTGCACAAGCTGGAGGAGGAGCGCGGCACCGGGGGCAACCTCGCGTTCTACCTCTCCATCCCTCCCGGCTTCTTCTCCGAGGTCTGCGAGCAGCTCGACCGCTCGGGACTGGCCAAGCCCAGCGGCCAGAGCTGGCGGCGGGTCGTCATCGAGAAGCCCTTCGGACACGACCTCACCAGCGCACGCGAGCTCAACACGATCGTCCAGAGCGTCTTCCCGTCCGACTCGGTCTTCCGCATCGACCACTACCTCGGCAAGGAGACGGTCCAGAACCTCCTCGCCCTGCGCTTCGCCAACCAGATGTTCGAGCCGATCTGGAACGCGAACTACGTCGACCACGTGCAGATCACCATGGCCGAGGACATCGGCATCGGTGGTCGCGCCGGCTACTACGACGGCATCGGCGCCGCCCGCGACGTCATCCAGAACCACCTGCTCCAGCTCCTGGCCCTCACCGCCATGGAGGAGCCGGTCTCGTTCAACGCCAAGGACCTTCGCGCCGAGAAGGAGAAGGTGCTCTCGGCAGTCAAGGGGCCGGCCGACATCGACGCCGACACCCAGCGCGGGCAGTACGCCAGCGGCTGGCAGGGCGGGGACGAGGTCGTCGGCTACCTCGAGGAGGACGGTGTCGCCACCGGTTCGGTGACCGAGACGTATGCCGCCGTCAAGCTCGAGGTCGACACCCGTCGCTGGGCGGGGGTGCCCTTCTACCTGCGCACCGGCAAGCGCCTCGGCAAGCGGGTCACCGAGATCGCCGTCGTCTTCAAGAAGGCCCCCCACCTGCCCTTCGACGACACGGCCACCGAAGAGCTAGGAAAGAACGCCATCGTCATCCGGGTGCAGCCCGACGAGGGCATCACCATGCGCTTCGGCTCCAAGGTGCCCGGCGCCCAGATGGAGGTGCGCGACGTGACGATGGACTTCGGCTACGGCAACGCCTTCACCGAGTCGTCCCCCGAAGCCTACGAGCGCCTCATCCTCGACGTGCTGCTCGGTGAGCCGCCGCTCTTCCCCCGCCACGAGGAGGTCGAGCTCTCGTGGAAGATCCTCGACCCGATCGAGGAGTGGTGGAGCAAGCACGGGAAGCCGCAGTCGTATCCCGCAGGGGGCTGGGGCCCGAAGGCCAGCGACGACATGATGGCTCGAGACGGCCGCACCTGGAGGATGCCGTGAACACCCCGCAGCACAGGAGCACCTCGTGATCATCGACCTTCCGAAGACCACGAGCGTCTCGGTCAGCAAGAAGCTGGTCAAGCTGCGCAACGACGTCGGGGCAATGACCCTCGGGCGGGTGCTGACCCTCGTGATCGTGGTCGACGACACCCAGGCCGAGGACATCATCGAGGCAGCGAACGACGCGAGCCGGCAGCATCCCTGCCGCATCATCGTCGTCGTCGCGGGCAACCGCCGCGGCACCAACCGCATGGACGCGCAGATCCGCGTCGGTGGTGACGCCGGTGCCAGCGAGGTCGTCGTGCTGCGGCTCTTCGGACCACTGGCCAACCACGGCCAGTCCGTCGTCGTCCCGCTGCTCCTGCCCGACTCCCCCGTCGTCGCCTGGTGGCCGCACGAGGCCCCGGCCGACCTGCGCAAGGACCCGATCGCCCTGATGGCCCAGCGCCGCATCACCGATGCCGCCGAGGCACCGAGCCCCAAGGCTGCGCTGAAGAAGCTGGCGAAGACCTACGCCCCCGGTGACACCGACCTGGCGTGGACCCGCATCACGCTGTGGCGCGGGTTGCTCGCAGCCGCCCTGGACGGCCCTCCATACGCCCCGGTCACCGAGGCCGTCGTGGCCGGCGCCGTCGACTCGCCGTCATCCGACCTGCTGGCCGCGTGGTTGGCGGTCACCCTCAAGGTTCCCGTCGAGCGCGTGCGCACCAAGGCCGGAAGCGGGGTCATGAGCGTGCGTCTCGAGCGCGACAACGGGCCGATCGACCTCGCCCGCCCCGATGGCGCCATCGCGACGCTCTCCCAGCCGAGCCAGCCCGACCGCCGGATCAGCCTCAAGCGCCGTGGTCTGGCTGAGTGCCTCTCCGACGAGCTGAGGCGCCTCGACGCCGACGAGGTCTACGAGGAGACGCTGGTGCATGGTCTCGCCACACTGACCCTCGCGTCGAAGACCGCCAGCGCGGCGGCGGCTGACGGCGACCTGATGTCGGCGCGGGAGGCCAGGCGCATCTCGCGCGAGCTGCGGCACGACTCCAGCGCCGAGCTCGCGTCCACGATGGTCACGGCCCCGGCGCCCCCCGACAATGGTGACGAGACGCAGGTCAAGCACGCCACCGCCCGCAAGCTCGCTGCGAAGCCGACCCCCCGGGAGAAGCAGGTCGCCCGGTCGGCAGGCGAGTCGACGGCGAAGCCCAAGAAGGCCACCAGCGCTCGCCAGCCGGCGCCGACCGAGTCGGCGTCCGACTCGTGAGCGGCGACGCCCAGGTGGTTGTGCACCCGAGCAAGCAGGCGTTGGCCGACGCGGCCGGTGCGCGGCTGCTGACGGCCCTGCTCGACGCCCAGGCGGCCCGCGGCCGGGCGCAGGTCGTCCTCACGGGCGGCTCGATGGGCTCCGCCATCATCGCCTCCGTCGTCGCTGACGCTGCACACGCAGCGGTCGACTGGACGACCGTGAGGGTCTGGTGGGGCGACGAACGGTATCTCGCCACTGGCGACGACGACCGCAACGACACCCAGAACGACGACGCCGGCCTCAGCGCACTCGGGCTCGACCCCGGCAAGGTGATGCGCGTGCACGGACCCGACACGAGCGGGTCGGCGCAGCAGAGTGCCGCCTCCTATGCCGCCACCCTGCACGAGTGGTCCGACGAGCCGTTCGACGTCGTGCTCCTGGGCGTGGGCCCCGACGGGCACGTGGCCTCGCTCTTCCCTCAGCACCCGGCCCAGCGCAGCGAGGGGGTCGAGGCGATCGCGGTGCACGACTCGCCCAAGCCGCCCCCCGACCGGGTGTCCCTGACCTACGAGCGCCTCAACCGCGCCCGTGAGGTCTGGTTCCTCGTGGCCGGACGCGACAAGGCCGACGCCGTGGCGCAGGCCTTGCGCCCCGGCACCGACCGGTGGGACGTGCCCGCGTCAGGCGTGCAGGGCACCGAGGCCACCCGTTGGCTGCTCGACGCCGACGCCGCCACCGCGCTCTGAACCCCCTCCCCCCCTGCTCCCCCGCTACTTGACGCAGCGTCGACGCAGTTGACGCCCGGTGTACCGGGCGTCAAC
>JALYVC010000326.1 GCA_030853445.1 Actinomycetota bacterium
GTGCAGGGGCACGGCAGGCGGGTGCCGGCGCGACCGTGCCGGTCGCCGACGTGCCGGTGGGCGGCGGCAAGATCGTCGGCGAGGTCGTCGTCACCCAGCCCACCAAGGGCGTCTTCAGGGCGTTCAGCGTCGTCTGCACCCACCAGGGCTGCCCGGTGTCGAAGATCGCGGACGGCCAGATCGAGTGCACCTGCCACGGGAGCATGTTCGACGTCTCCACCGGCGCCCCCACGCAGGGCCCGGCGACAGCGCCGCTGGCCGCGAAGACCGCGACGGTGAAGGGGACCGACGTCGTCGTGTCATAGGGCCGACCTACGCTGGGGGAGTGGCTGACCCCTCGACCTACCGCCCGAAGCCGGGGGAGATCCCCACCGACCCGGGGGTCTACCGGTTCCGCGACCGCGACGGGCGGGTCATCTACGTCGGCAAGGCGAAGTCGCTGCGCCCCCGCCTCTCGTCGTACTTCCAGGACATCGCCGCGCTCCACCCGCGGACGGCGACCATGGTGCGCACCGGGGCCAGCGTGGAGTGGACGGTGGTCAAGACCGAGGTCGAGGCCCTGCAGCTGGAGTACTCCTGGATCAAGGAGTACGACCCCCGGTTCAACGTCAAGTACCGCGACGACAAGTCCTACCCCTTCCTCGCCGTGACGATGGGTGACGACTTCCCGCGTGCGCAGGTGATGCGTGGCGTCAAGCGCAAGGGCACCCGCTACTTCGGGCCGTTCTCCCACGCCTGGGCCATCCGCGAGACCCTCGACCTGCTGCTGCGACCCTTCCCTATGCGCACCTGCTCGTCAGGGGTCTTCAAGCGCGCGGCCGCGAGCGGGCGCCCGTGCCTGCTCGGCTACATCGACAAGTGCTCCGCCCCGTGTGTCGGCCGGGTCTCCGAGGAGGAGCACCGGCAGATCGCCGCCGACTTCTGCGACTTCATGGCCGGCAACACCACGAAGTTCGTGGGGCGTATCGAGCGCCGGATGAAGCAGGCCTCCGACGACCTGGAGTTCGAGCTGGCGGCCCGGCTGCGTGACGACATCGGCGCCCTCCAACGGGCCCTCGAGAAGTCGGCGGTCGTGCTCGGAGACGCGACCGACGCCGACGTCTTCGCGCTCGCCGACGACGAGCTCGAGGCGGCCGTGCAGGTGTTCCACGTGCGCGGCGGCCGCATCCGGGGCCAGCGCGGGTGGGTCGTCGACAAGGAGAGCGAGGACGTGCCCGACCTCGTGTGGCACCTGCTCCTGCAGGTGTACGGCGACCAGGGCGCCGAAGCCGTCCCGCGGGAGGTGCTCGTGCCCGTTATGCCCACCGACGAGGACGCCGTGCAGGTCTGGCTGAGCGACCTGCGCGGCTCTCAGGTCGACCTGAGGGTGCCCCAGCGCGGCGACAAGCGGTCGTTGATGGAGACCGTGCGCCGCAACGCCGACCAGTCGCTGGCCAGGCACAAGGTGGCCCGCGCCGGCGACCTCACCGCCCGGTCCCAGGCCCTGCAGGAGATCCAGGAGGCCCTCGAGCTCGAGGACGCCCCGTTGCGGGTCGAGTGCTTCGACGTCAGCCATGTGCAGGGCACCAACGTCGTCGCGTCGATGGTCGTCTTCGAGGACGGGCTCCCGCGCAAGGCCGAGTACCGCCGGTTCATCGTGCGGGGAGCACTCGAGCCCGGCCCGGACGGAGAGCTCGCCACCATCGACGACACCGCGGCCATGCACGAGGTGCTGACCCGGCGCTTCGCCCGCTACCTCAGCGAGCGTGAACGCGAGGCCGACACGGCGGTCGTCGACGACGGAGCCCTCGAGGTCGAGGAGCAGGGCCGCCGGGTGAACGGCCCCATCGACGAGGAGACCGGCCGTCCCCGTCGCTTCGCCTATCCGCCCAACCTGGTCGTCGTCGACGGGGGCCTGCCCCAGGTCAACGCGGCCCAGGCCGCACTCTCGGCCCTCGGAGTCGACGACGTGGCGATCGTCGGCCTGGCCAAGCGGCTCGAGGAGGTATGGGTGCCGGGCCAGGACTTCCCGGTCATCCTGCCCCGCACCAGCGAGGGTCTCTACCTGTTGCAGCGGGTGCGCGACGAGGCCCACCGCTTCGCCATCACCTTCCACCGCCAACGGCGCTCGAAGGCGATGACGACCTCGGCGCTCGACGGCATCCCCGGTCTGGGGGAGACGCGCCGGGGAGCCCTGCTGAAGGCCTTCGGCTCCGTCAAGAAGCTGCGGGCTGCGACCGTGGAGGAGGTCGAGCAGGTGCCCGGGATCGGTCCCTCGCTCGCGGCGACGGTGGTGGCGCGCCTGCGCGCCGACGACGCCACCCGCACCCCGGCGGTCAACCTCACCACCGGAGAGGTGCTCGACTGACGGCCGCCCTGCGCGGTCGACCGCTCCGTACGGCGGGCCGCTGGCGCGCGTGCCTTCGACCCCGGCCTAGGGTGGGCCCATGAGCGAGCAGCCGGCCCCTGCAGGGGCCGGAGAGCCCATCGTCGTCCTCACCGGCATGAGCGGGGCCGGGCGGTCGACGGCGGCCAACGTCCTCGAGGACCGCGGGTGGTTCGTCGTCGACAACCTCCCGCCGCAGATGCTGCCCCAGCTGCTCGAGCTGCACGACGACTACCTCGCGCGGCTCGGCGAGGGTCGGCTGCCGCGCCTCGCGGCGGTGGTCGACGTGCGCAGCCACGGCATCTTCGCCGACTTCGGCAGCATCATCAGCGACCTGGGCCGCACCGGCCACCGCCCCAACATCGTCTTCCTCGACGCCACCGACGAAGCCCTCGTGCGCCGGTTCGAGAGCGTGCGCCGACCGCACCCGCTGCAGGGGAAGGGAAGGCTGCTCGACGGCATCATGCGCGAGCGCGAGCTGCTCGGCGAGCTGCGCTCCGAGGCCGACCTCATCGTCGACACCTCGGGACTCAACGTTCACCAGCTCAGCGCGAAGGTCTCGTTGCTCTTCGAGGAGGCCGGCCGCGCCCAGATCCGGCTCGCCGTCATGTCCTTCGGCTTCAAGTACGGCGTGCCGCTGGACGCCGACTTCGTCCACGACATGCGCTTCCTGCCCAACCCCTTCTGGGTGCCCGAGCTACGGGCGCTGTCCGGGCGCGACGCGCCCGTGTCCGAGTACGTCCTGGCCCAGCCGGGCGCGCTCGAGTTCGTCGCCGGCGTCGTGCAGCTCATGGCGCCCGTCGTCGACGGCTACGTGCGCGAGGGACGCCGCTACAGCACGCTGGCCGTCGGCTGCACCGGTGGCAAGCACCGCTCGGTCGCGATGGCCGAGCGCATCGCCCGTGAGCTCGCGAGCGACCGGGTCGAGACCTTCGTCGTGCACCGCGACCTCGGGCGGGAGTGACCGCTCGTGCCAGCAGTGCCCGAGAAGCGGGTCGTCGCCCTGGGTGGGGGGCACGGGCTCGCGGCCTCCCTCGCCGCCCTCAAGCTCGTCACGGACCGCGTGACGGCGGTCGTCACGGTTGCCGACGACGGTGGCTCATCGGGGCGGCTGCGTGACGAGTTCGACGTGCTGCCACCGGGAGACCTGCGCATGGCCCTCGCGGCCCTCTGTGACGACACCGCCTGGGGCCACACGTGGCGGGACGTGCTTCAGCACCGCTTCGCCGGCGATGGTCCCCTCAGCGGGCACTCGCTGGGCAACCTGCTGATCGTCTCGCTCTGGGACCTCCTGGGCGACACCGTGGGTGGGCTCGACCTCGTCGGTCGCCTGCTCAACTCGCGGGGCAGGGTCCTGCCGATGGCCGCGGTACCGCTCGAGATCGAGGCCGACGTGCTCGACCACCGGGGGGTTACGAGCACCGTGCGCGGACAGCACCGGGTGGCCACGGCGAAGGGGCGCGTGCAGGAGGTGCGTCTGCGACCCTCGGACGCACCCTGCCCGGCCGAGACGCTGGGGGCCATCCACGACGCCGACTGGGTCGTCCTTGGCCCGGGGTCCTGGTTCACTTCGGTGCTGCCGCACGTGCTCGTGCCCAGCCTGCGCGACGCGCTGGCCTCGACGTCGGCCAAGCGCCTGCTCAACCTCAACCTCGAGGTGAGCACCGATGAGACCAAGGGGTTTCGGGCTTCCGACCACCTCACGTCGCTGGTGCGCCACGCGCCAGGGCTCACCCTCGACGTCGTGCTCGCGGACCCCTCCACCCTCGGGGGGCGGGAGGGGCGCGACGAGCTCGCCTCGGCGGCCGGGGTCCTGGGCGCCGAGCTCGTGGTCAGCCCCGTCTCGAGGCTGCGCGACGCGGGGCAGCACGACTCTCTGCGGCTGGCCGCCGCATATCGGGACATCATCGGCTAAGGTCGCTCGAAGCGTCGGCTCCTCCTCCCTCTCGGGTGGCTGACGCGGCCCGAGAGCTCGGACCATCACGGCGGTTCGGGTCCTCTCGGATGGCTGGTGGCCTCTTCGTCTCTCCCGGGCCTCCTTCCCGTAGTAGACCGATGGCAGGATGTGCGCATGGCGATGACGGCGAAGGTCAAGGACGAGCTGAGTCGCCTACCGGTGACCAAGCCCTGCTGCCGCAAGGCCGAGGTGGCCGCGACCCTGCGCTTCGCCGGCGGCCTGCACATCGTCGGTGGCCAGATCGTCGTCGAGGCCGAGCTCGACACCGCTCAGGCCGCCCGGCGCCTGCGGATGTTCATCGGCGAGGTCTACGGCCACCGCTCCGAGATCCTCGTCATGTCGGCCGGTGGCCTGCGCAAGGGCAGCCGGTACGTCGTCCGCGTGGTGGAGGAAGGGGCCACCCTGGCCCGGCAGACGGGGCTGGTCGACTCGCGGGGGCGCCCCGTCCGCGGACTGCCCCCCAAGGTCGTGAGCGGCGCCGCGTGCGACGCCGAAGCCGCCTGGCGGGGTGCGTTCCTCGCACACGGGTCGCTCACCGAGCCGGGTCGCTCGTCGGCCCTCGAGGTCACCTGCCCAGGGCCGGAGGCCGCGCTCGCGCTCGTCGGCGCCGCACGCAGGCTCGGCATCTCGGCCAAGGCCCGTGAGGTGCGCGGTGTCGACCGGGTCGTCATCCGCGACGGAGACGCCATCGCGGCGATGCTCACGCGGCTCGGTGCTCATGATGCCGTGCTGGCCTGGGAGGAGCGGCGGATGCGTCGTGAGGTGCGGGCGACAGCCAACCGGCTCGCCAACTTCGACGACGCCAACCTGCGCCGGTCGGCTCGGGCCGCCGTCGCTGCGGGAGCCCGTGTCGAGCGGGCCATGGAGATCCTCGGCGAGGAGATGCCGGACCATCTGCGCGAGGCGGGCACACTACGGCTGCAGCACAAGCAGGCCTCGCTCGAGGAGCTCGGCCAGCTGGCCGACCCCCCGATGACCAAGGACGCGGTGGCAGGGCGGATCCGCCGGTTGCTGGCCATGGCCGACAAGCGGGCCGAGGACCTCGGGATCGCCAGCACCGAGGCCAGCCTGACCGCCGACATGCTCGACTGAGGTGGCGCCCACCGGGGGTGACGGCCGGCCGTGACCGGCTGACGGACGGGCCGGCTATCGCCTCGTGACCGGGGACTAGGGTGGTCGTGGCGCGGAGCCGGGTACGGCGGCCGCACCCCACCGACTGACCCACCATCGGAAGGCTCGACCACCCATGACTGTCCGCGTAGGGATCAACGGCTTCGGCCGGATCGGCCGCAACCTCTTCCGGGCGGCTCGGGCCGCCGGTGCCGACATCGAGGTCGTCGCCGTCAACGACCTCACCGGCAACGCCACCCTGGCGCACCTGCTGAAGTACGACTCGATCCTCGGCCGCCTCGACGGCGAGGTCACCCACACCGACGACGAGATCTCGGTCGACGGGAAGTCGTTCAAGACCTTCGCCGAGCGTGACCCCTCCGCCCTGAAGTGGGGCGAGCTGGGCGCCGACGTCGTCATCGAGTCGACGGGCTTCTTCACCGACGCGACGAAGGCCAGAACGCACGTCGAGGGAGGGGCCAAGAAGGTCATCATCTCGGCGCCGGCGAGCAACGAGGACATCACCATCGTCATGGGCGTCAACCACGACGCCTACGACCCGGCGACGCACACGGTCATCTCCAACGCCTCGTGCACGACGAACTGCCTGGCGCCCATGGCCAAGGCCCTCCACGACGAGCTCGGCATCGTCAAGGGCCTGATGACCACCATCCACGCCTACACCCAGGACCAGAACCTCCAGGACGGTCCGCACAAGGACCTGCGCCGCGCGCGCGCCGCAGCCATCAACATCGTGCCGACCTCGACCGGCGCGGCCAAGGCGATCGGCATCGTCCTGCCCGAGCTCAAGGGCAAGCTCGACGGCTTCGCGCTGCGCGTGCCGATCCCCACCGGCTCCGCCACCGACCTGACCTTCGAGGCCGGTCGCGAGACGACGGCCGCCGAGGTCAACGCCATCGTCAAGGCTGCTGCCGACGGTGCACTGAAGGGCTTCCTCAAGTACACCGAGGACCCCATCGTCTCCAGCGACATCGTCACCGACCCGCACTCGTGCATCTTCGACGCGGGCCTCACCAAGGTCCTCGGCAACCAGGTGAAGGTCGTCGGCTGGTACGACAACGAGTGGGGCTACTCCAACCGCCTCGTCGACCTCATCACGCTCGTGGGCAAGGACCTCTGATCCGTTGAAGACCGTCGCCGACCTGCTGGAGGGTGACCTGCACGGCACCCGCGTCCTGGTCCGCTCCGACCTCAACGTCCCTCTGGACGGTGAGGCGATCACCGACGACGGCCGGATCCGCGCGTCGGTGCCGACCATCCGCGACCTCGCCGAGGCGGGCGCACGCGTCATCGTGTGCGCCCACCTCGGGCGGCCCAAGGGCACTCCCGAGGCGAGATACTCCCTCGCTCCCGTCGCCGCCCGCCTCGGCGAGCTGCTCGGCCGCGAGGTGACGTTCGCGACCGACACGGTCGGTGACTCGGCCCACGCAGCGGTCGCTGCGGCGGCCGACGGTGACGTGGTGCTCCTGGAGAACCTCCGCTTCAACGAGGGGGAGACGGCCAAGACCGACGAGGGACGGGCGGAGTTCGCCGGCCGGCTCGCGGCGCTCGCCGACGCCTTCGTCTCCGACGGCTTCGGGGTCGTGCACCGCGAGCAGGCCTCCGTCTACGACATCGCGCGGCTCCTCCCGGCCTACACCGGCGGGTTGGTGATGACCGAGGTCGACGTCCTGCGCCGTCTGACGCAGACGCCCGAGCGCCCGTATGCCGTGGTGCTGGGTGGGGCGAAGGTCTCCGACAAGCTCGGGGTCATCGGCAACCTTCTGCAGACCGCCGACCGCCTGCTCATCGGCGGTGGCATGGTGTTCACCTTCCTCAAGGCACAGGGCCACGAGGTCGGCACCAGCCTGCTCGAGGCCGACCAGGTCGACGTCGTCAGGGGCTACCTCGACGACGCCGCCGCGCGGGGCGTCGAGATCGTGCTGCCGGTCGACGTCGTGGTGGCTGACGCCTTCTCGGCCGACGCGGCCCACGAGGTCGTGGCGGCGCACGCCATCCCCGCCGACCGGATGGGCCTCGACATCGGCCCGGAGTCGAGCCGGCTGTTCGCCGAGAAGCTCGCCGACGCACGAACGGTCTTCTGGAACGGCCCCATGGGAGCCTTCGAGATGGCGCCGTACGCCGAGGGCACCAGAGCCCTCGGCCAGGCTCTCGTCGACGTCACGGCGGCCGGTGGACTGACCGTGGTCGGTGGCGGTGACTCCGCCGCCGCGGTGCGGCAGCTCGGCTTCACGGACGACCAGTTCGGCCACATCTCGACCGGTGGTGGGGCGAGCCTCGAGTACCTCGAGGGCAAGCAGCTGCCCGGGCTCACCGTGCTCGAGCAGGTGAGCTCCTGATGGCGACCCGCCCGGCGCCCTCCGGTCGCGTCCCGCTCATCGCGGGCAACTGGAAGATGAACCTCGACCACCTGCAGGCGACCCACCTCGTGCAGAAGCTCGACTGGACTTTGCGTGACGCCAAGCACGACTACGCCGCGGTCGAGGTGGCGGTGTTCCCGCCCTTCACCGACCTGCGGTCGGTGCAGACCCTCGTCGAGGGCGACAGGCTGCGGCTGCGCTTCGGCGGTCAGGACCTCTCCCGACACACGTCGGGCGCCTACACCGGCGAGGTGTCGGGCGCCTTCCTGGCCAAGCTGGGCTGCACCTACGTCGTCGTGGGGCACAGCGAGCGTCGCGAGTACCACGGTGAGACCGACGAGGTCGTCTGCGCCAAGGTGAGAGCGGCCATCCAGCACGGTCTCACGCCGGTCCTGTGCTGCGGCGAGGGTCTCGACGTACGCAAGGAGGGTGGGCAGGTGGCGTTCGTGCTCGACCAGCTGCGCGCCGCCCTCGAGGGTGTGACCAAGGAGGCGGCGCGCACGATCGTCGTGGCCTACGAGCCGGTGTGGGCCATCGGTACCGGCGAGGTCGCCACCCCGCAGGACGCGCAGGAGGTGTGTGCGGCCATCCGCACCCTGCTGGCCGAGCTCTACTCGGGCGACGTGGCCGACGCGGTCCGCATCCTCTACGGCGGTTCGGTCAAGGCGGGCAGCATCTCCGCGATCATGGCGCAGGAGGACGTCGACGGCGCCCTCGTGGGGGGCGCGTCCATCGACCCGACGGAGTTCGCGTCGATCTGCCGCTACCGCGACCACGTCGGTCTCTGACGGCCCGTGAGCGCGCGTCACCATCCGCCCGTGCCTGCAGGTGCGCCAGCCCCTCGACGGGTGTGGGGTAACCTAGCCCGGTCCGGCTGCCGAGGGAAGACCCCGACGCTGCGGGTCGCACCAGCACATCGAGCCGACACCCATCGACAAGGACACCCCGTAGCGTGAACGCCGTGAAGATCGGGCTCGAGGTCCTCCTCGTGCTCGCGAACCTCTTCCTCATCCTGCTCATCCTCCTGCACAAGGGCAAGGGTGGCGGGCTGTCGGACATGTTCGGCGGCGGTATGTCGAGCTCTCTCGGAGGCTCGACCACGGCGGAGCGCAACCTCGACCGCTTCACCATCGCGATCAGCATCATCTGGTTCGTCACGGTCGTCGGTCTCGGGCTGTTGTCCCGCTTCCAGGCCTGACCGGACGTCACGCCACACCCCCACGCCCCGGTTGGGGCATCCGACGGAAGGACGCACTCATATGGCTGGCGGCAACGCAATTCGGGGGAGTCGGGTCGGCGCAGGGCCGATGGGAGAAGCCGAGCGCGGCGACGCCGCCCCTCGGGTCATCATCTCCTACTGGTGCTCCAACGGTCACGAGACCAAGCCCAGCTTCGCAAACGAGTCGGGTCTCGCCCTGCCCGAGACCTGGGACTGCCCGCGCTGCGGTCTGCCC
This sequence comes from Actinomycetota bacterium, assembly GCA_030853445.1. GTDB lineage: Bacteria > Actinomycetota > Actinomycetes > Actinomycetales > Dermatophilaceae > Lapillicoccus. The sequence continues at coordinate 9,268 of JALYVC010000326.1, forward strand.
GCAGGCCAGGACCGGGCCAACCCGCCGGCCGCGCAGAAGGTCGAGCCCTACAAGACCCACCTGGCCTACGTGAAGGAGCGCCGCTCCGACGCCGACGGCAAGGCCATCCTCGACGAGGCCCTGACGACGCTGCGCGACCGCGGCCTCATCCAGTAGCCCGTAGCCCCTGCCGGCTACTCGACCCCCGCAGCTAGAGCCCCGCACTTGACGCAGCGTCGACGCAGTTGACGCCCGGTGTACCTGGCGTCAAC
>JALYVC010000332.1 GCA_030853445.1 Actinomycetota bacterium
GTTGACGCATGGAGTACGAGGCGTCAACTGCCACGACGCTGCGTCGAGTCCGCCCAGTTCCGTCCAGTTCCGTCGAGTCCAGCAGGGTCCGTACGATCGGGGGGTGAGCCGGGTGACCAAGGGCGTCGAGGTGCTGCCGCAGGAGCAGTGGCGTCCGTATGAAGCCGCCCACGCGGCTCGCGTCGACGCGGCCACCGCTGCGCACCGGGCCCGCCGTGGTGGCGGTCGGGCGCACCCGGTCGAGGACTTCCTCTTCACCTACTACAACCACAAGCCGGCGCACCTGCGCCGATGGCACGCCGGCGTGGGGGTCGCGCTCGCCGCAGCCGCGGGCGACGAACGCGCCACCTGGCGGTTCACCCGCACCACCGGCGACGCCCTCACGCTCGAGGTCGACGCCTTCCTCGCGGCCCGGGGCGCCACGGTCCGCTTCGTGCACGAGCTGCTGACCCGCACCCTCGAGCGGCCTGCCCACCTGGGCTGCTTCGGCCTGCACGAGTGGGCCATGGCCTACCGGCTGCGACCCGACGAGCAGCGTCACGCCGACTGGCCGCTCCGGCTCGGTCCCGAAGGCACCGACGCGGTCGTCGAGAGCCACCAGGTGACCTGCTCGCACGTCGACGCCTACCGCTTCTTCACGCCCGCCGCCGTCCCGCTCAACACGCTGCGGCCCACTCGCCCGACCCAGTCCACGATGGAGCAGCCGGGGTGCCTCCACGCCGGTATGGACGTCTACAAGTGGGCCTACAAGCTCACCCCGGCGGTGCCGTCCGACCTGGTGATGGACTGCTTCGAGCTGGCCCGGGAGATCCGTGAGCTCGACATGCGCGCGGCGCCGTACGACCTGAGCGAGCTGGGCGTGGCACCCGTGCGCATCGAGACGCGCGCGGGCAAGGCGGAGTACGTCGCGGCCCAGCGCGGTTTCGCGCAGCGGTCCGACGGGCTACGGCGGCGCCTCGTCGCTGTCTGCGACACCCTGCTGGGCGCGCGGCACGGCGAGCTCGAGGACGGGCAGCACCCGCCCGACGACGGACCCGCTCGGGCTCTCGCCGACACGGGACGCGCCGAGGCGTAGGTAGAAGCCCTCCGCACCTGGGTCGGCGTCGAGGACGAGGGAGGTCCACCCCCGGCCGGCCGCACGCAGGAGGGCGTCGGTGAGCAGGGCCCGGCCGATGCCCGTCCCGATCATGGACGGCTCGACGAAGAGCATCTCGAGCCGCCCGGTGAATGGGCGACCAGGCTCCCGCGCCAGCAGGTGGAAGCCAGTCACGGTGCCCCCGGACTCGGCGACGACCGCGTCGCAGGCGACAGACGCGTCGAGGGTGAGCTCACCGCGGCAGGCGGCGAGGAAGGCGTCGTCGTATCCCCAGAAGGCCTTGCTGCGTAGAGCGAGGTTACTGAGCAGGGGTGCCTGCGCGGCGGTCCCGGGGTGCAGCGTGGGGGAGCTGCTTGTCGTCATCGGTGACGGGTGACCGCCGACGGTGGGGCCCCGGGCCCCCACCCCCGGCGCCAGTCAGCAGCCACCGCGCCGTCCGCGGCGACGGTCACGTTGGCGGTCGCCGTGCTGCGCGCTACCGCCGACGGTCCCGAGCAGGATGTAGGCGATGGGAATGAGCAGGAAGAAGATCCACTGCTTGGTGAGGAAGAAGAACACGACCGCGAGCAGGGGCACCATCATCTGGACGGCACCCCGGTTGCGGGCCAGCCAGGAGGTCGCCCCCTCACTCGCGGGCGAGTCGGTCGCCGGCGCCGCCACTGCGCTCGGCAGGCCGGGCGCCCTCGGCGTCACGGCTGCGTCGCTCGGCAGGTCGGCGAAGAGCGCGTCGAGGTCGCCCCGGGTGCGGGCGGCGAAGGCGGCCGTGGTGCGGCGCTCGTGCTCGGCGGGGTCGAGCAGCCCGGCCTGCCACTGCTGACCGAGGGCCGTGATGGCGGCCTTCCGCTCGGCGTCCCCGACCCTCAGGTCGGCATATGGGGCGGTGGCACCCGGGATCGACTGGTAATCGTCTGCCTGGCTCATGGGCTCATCCTGACGCGCCCGAGGCGCCGGCCCCGATGACACCCGTCACGATCCGGGTCAGCGCCGTGGCACCCCGTGACGGTGCAGACCGTAGGTGATGCCGTCGGCGAGGGCCTGCCACGAGGCCTCGACGATGTTGGCGGCCACGCCCAGCGTCTGCCACGAGGTCTCGCCGTCTGCGGTCTCGATGAGCACCCGGGTGATCGCGTCGGTGCCGTGCGAGGCGTCGAGGATACGCACCCGGAAGTCGATCAGCTCGAGCTTGTCGAGCTCGGGGTAGACCGCGGCCAGCGCCTGGCGCAGGGCGTGGTCGAGCGCGTTGACCGGGCCGTTGCCCTCCCCCGTCGCCACCGAACGGCGCCCTCCGGCGACCACCTTGACCGTCGCCTCCGAGAGGGCCTCGTCACCCCCGCGCGCGTCCGTGATGACCCTCCACGACTCGACGGCAAAGTAGTCGAGCGACCCCGGCTCGACGGTGCGACGCAGGAGCAGCTCGAACGACGCGTCGGCCGCATCGAAGGTGTACCCGCGCAGCTCGAGGTCCTTGACGTGGGCGAGCAGGTCGACGACGACCTGCGGTCGGTCGGCGAGCTCGATGCCGCACTCACGCGCCTTCAGCTCGATGCTGGCCCGACCGGCCATGTCGGAGACCAGCGTGCGCATCGTGTTGCCGACTGCCGCCGGGTCGGTGTGCTGGTAGAGGTCGGGGTCGACCTTGAGGGCGCTGGCGTGCAGGCCGGCCTTGTGGGCGAAGGCGCTCGCGCCGACATAGGGCTGGCGGCTGTACGGCGGGACGGTGGTGACCTCGCTGATGGCGTGCGCCACCCGGGTCGCGTCGCGCAGGCGCTCGGGCGGCAGCAGGTCGAGGCCGAGCTTGAGCTGCAGGTTGCTCACCACGGTGAGCAGGTCGGCGTTGCCGGTGCGCTCCCCGTAGCCGTTGACGGTTCCCTGCACGTGGGTGGCCCCGGCCGCCACGGCGGCCATCGAGTTGGCGACGGCGCAGCCGGTGTCGTTGTGGCAGTGGATGCCCACGCGGGCCGAGGTGCTCGCGAGGACGTCGGTGACGACATCCTCGATCTCGGCCGGCAGCATGCCGCCGTTGGTGTCACAGAGGGCGACGACCTCGGCCCCCGCCTCGGCGGCGACCCGCAGGGCCTCGAGCGCATAGTCCCGGTCGGCCCGGTAGCCGTCGAAGAAGTGCTCGGCGTCGAGGAAGACCCGACGCCCCTCTCCACGCAGGAACGAGACCGTGTCGCGGATCATCGACAGGTTCTCCTGCTCGCTGGTGCGCAGGGCCTCGTGCACGTGCCGCACGTGAGTCTTGGCGACGAGCGTGACGACCGACGCCTGCGAGTCGAGCAGGGCCCGCACCTGCGGGTCGTCGGCCGCTCGCCCACCGACCCGTCGGGTGGCGCCGAAGGCGGTCAGCGTGGCCGTGCGCAGGTCGAGCTCGGCGGCGGCCCGAGCGAAGAACTCGGTGTCCTTGGGGTTCGCACCCGGCCACCCCCCCTCGATGAAGCCGACCCCCAGCTCGTCGAGGTGGCGGGCGATCGTCAGCTTGTCGACGACGGAGAGGTTGAGCCCCTCCTGCTGTGCGCCGTCACGCAGCGTCGTGTCGTAGACGTGCAGGGCCGGGAGGACGGGCGAGGTGGCGGCCGGTAGGTCGGACATGGTTCTGCTTTCGTCACGAGGGGACGCAGGTGCGCCCGCGGGCCGACGAGGCCCTCCCTGTCGCTGCTGCCGGCCGGGGGTGATGGCCGGGCAACAAAAAGACCTCCCGGGTCAGGGAGGTCTGCGCGACGAGGAAGGTCTCGTCGCGCTAGCCGATAATGAGCGAGGGGGTCACCCTGGCGGTCTCGGACATCACCCCGTCACTGTGCCACGCGAGCACCGTCAGGCGTGACGGTCGTCTCGCGATGTGGTCAGCCGTCTCACGCCCTGGTCAGCTCCGGCGGGCGGCGACCACCCCGGCCGCCGCGACGAGCGTCAGGAAGAGCCGGGGGTCGTCACCGACCTCCGGGTGCCACTGCACGGCCACCCGGAACGCGTGCTCCGGGTCCTCGAAGGCCTCGAGCGTGCCGTCGGGCGCCCAGGCCGATGGTCGGTATCCGGGGTGGGTGAGCACCCCCTGGTGGTGGTAGGACGGCACGTCGAGACGCTCGCCGACGGCCTGCGCGATCCGCGAGCCGCCCGCGGTCGTCACCGGGTGGGAGGCGTAGACCCCCGGCTCCCCGGCGTGCTCGCCGGACGAGGGCCGGTCGGGGAGGTGCTGCTCCAGACCACCCCCGGCGGCCACGGCCATCACCTGCATCCCCCTGCAGATCCCCAGGACCGGCAGGTCGCGGGTCGCGCTCGCCCGGGCCAGCCGCAGTTCGAGCTCGTCGCGGTCGGGGCGTGGCGCCTGCACCGACGGGTGGGGTGAGGCGCCGTACCGTGCCGGGTCGACGTCGGGACCCCCGGCGATGACCAGCCCGTCGAGCCGGTCGAGCACCTCGTGGGCGAGGGCGTCGTCGGCGTCCTCCCGCGGCGGCACGAGCATCACGACGGCTCCGGCCTGCTCGAGCTGGCGTACGTAGGCGTGCGGCAGCAGGGCCGCCGGCACGTGCGACCACACGCCCCACGAGGCGGGCTCGACGTAGGTGGTGACGCCGACCACCGGCCTCACAGCGGCACCCTCATCGCGTGGCTCACAGCGGCGTGACGTAGGCGCCGCAGATACCCCCGTCGACGAGGAACTGCGAGGCGGTGACGAAGCTCGAGTCGTCGCTGGCGAGGAAGAGGACCGCCCCGGCGATCTCGTCGGGGTCGGCGAAACGACCCATGGGGATGTGCACGAGCCGTCGGGCCGCCCGCTCCGGGTCGGCGGCGAAGAGCTCGCGCAGCAGCGGGGTGTCGACCGGTCCGGGGCACAGCGCGTTGACGCGCACGCCCTGCCGGGCGAACTGCACGCCGAGCTCGCGCGACATCGACAGCACCCCACCCTTGCTTGCGGTGTAGGAGATCTGCGAGGTCGCGGCCCCCATTACGGCGACGAAGGACGCGGTGTTGATGATGGAGCCCCTGCCCTGCTCGAGCATGTAGGGCAGGGCCGCCTTGCAGCACAGGTAGACGCTCGTCAGGTTGACCTCCTGCACGCGCCGCCAGGCCTCGAGCCCGGTCGTGAGGATCGAGTCGTCGTCGGGCGGGGAGATGCCGGCGTTGTTGAAGGCGATGTCGACCCGTCCCCAGGTGTCCTTGGCCGTGCGGAAGAGCGCCTCGACGTCGTCCGGGGAGGTGACATCGCAGCGCACGAAGGTGCCCGAGACCTCGTGGGCGACCCGCGGCCCCGTCTGCTCGTCGAGGTCGCCCACGACGACGTGGGCCCCCTCCTGCGCGAAGCGTCGGACCGTCGCCAGGCCGATGCCGCTGCATCCTCCCGTGACGACGGCCACGCGGCCCTCGAGGCGTCCAGCCATGTCGTTCTGTCTCCCTGCTCGTGTGATGTTGTGGTGTCTCAGGAATCGGTCGAGATGAAGACGTTCTTCACCTCGGTGAAGGCGTCGAGCGCGTCCGGACCCAGCTCTCGACCGAGCCCCGACTGCTTCATGCCCCCGAAGGGGGTGGAGTAGCGCACGGCGCTGTGCGAGTTGACCGAGAGGTTGCCCGCCTCGAGGCCTCGCGCGACGCGCAGGGCCCGCCCGACGTCGCGGGTCCAGATCGACCCCGCCAGCCCGTATGCCGTGTCGTTCGCCTTCGCGACCGCGTCGGCCTCGTCGTCGAACGGCAGGACCGCGACCACCGGGCCGAAGACCTCCTCGCGCCACACCCGGTCGTTCGTCGACCGGGGCAGGACGACCGTCGCGGGGTACCAGAACCCTTCCCCTCCGGGCGCCTCCCCCCGGAAGGCGACGTCGACCGGCTCCTCGGCGTCCTCGACGAAGGAGCGCACCCGCTCGCGCTGCCGGGCGCTGATCAGCGGGCCCATCTCGGTGGTGTCCATGCCCGGGTCGGCAACCACGACGCCCTTGACAGCCGGTTCCAGCAGCTCGAGGAAGCGGTCGTAGACGCTGCGCTCCACGAGGATCCGGCTACGGGCGCAGCAGTCCTGTCCCGCGTTGTCGAAGGCGCCGTAGGGCGCGGTGGCCGCGGCCTTCTCGAGGTCGGCGTCGGCGAAGACGACGTTGGCGCTCTTGCCACCCAGCTCGAGGGTGACTCGCTTCACCTGCTCGGCAGCCCCACGCATGATCCCCTGCCCCACCGACGTGCTGCCGGTGAAGCACACCTTGCGCACGGCCGGGTGGGTGACCAGCCGCCGACCCACGACCGGACCGGCGCCGGGCAGCACGGTGAAGACGCCCTCGGGGATCCCGGCCTCGAGGGCGAGCTCACCCAGACGCATCGCCGTGAGAGGCGTGAGCTCGGCCGGCTTGAGGACCACGGTGTTGCCGGCGGCGAGAGCAGGTGCCAAGCCCCAACCGGCGACCGGCATGGGGAAGTTCCACGGGACGATGATGCCGACCGTGCCGAGCGGTTCGTGGAAGGTGAGGTCGATGCCGCCGGCCACCGGGATCTGACGACCGAAGAGGCGCTCGGGGGCCGCTGCGAAGTAGGTGAGCACGTCGCGCACGTTGCCCGCCTCCCAGCGGGCGTTGCCGATGGTGTGCCCGGCGTTCGTCACCTCGAGCTGAGCCAGCTCTTCCAGGTGGGAGTCGACGAGGTCGGCGAAGCGGCGCAGCAGACGGCCTCGGTCGGCGGGCGAGACGGCCCGCCAGGCCCGTCCGACGGTCTCGGCCCGTGCGATGACGGCGTCGGTCTCGTCGAGGTCGGCCAGGTGCACCGAGGTGACGACCCCTGCGGTCGCCGGGTTGACGACGTCCCACGTGCCCGGGCCGATGGTGGTCACAGCCGCTCGAACCCCCTGACCCGCTCCCAGTCGGTGACCGCCGCGGAGAAGGCGGCCAGCTCGACGTCGGCGGCGTTGAGGTAGTGACCGACGACGTCGTCACCGAAGGCCGCGCGTGCCACGGCCGAGCCCGCGAACCGGTCACGTGCCGCGGACAGGCTGCGCGGCACGTGCGGCTTGCCACTCGTGTAGGCGTTGCCGACGAGCTCGGGCTCCAGCGGCAGCCCCTCGCGGATCCCGTGCAGACCCCCCGCGAGCATGCCCGCGACCGCGACGTAGGGGTTGACGTCGCCACCGGGCACCCGGTTCTCCACTCGCAGCCCGGCCCCGTGACCGACGACCCGCAGGGCGCAGCTGCGGTTGTCGGAGCCCCACGCCACGGTGGTCGGGGCGAACGACCCGGCCTGGAAACGCTTGTAGGAGTTGACGTTCGGAGCGTAGAGGAGGGTGAAGTCCTCCATCGTGGCCAGGACCCCCGCGATGAAGTGGTCGAAGAGCTCGCTGCGCCCGCCGGGGCGTTCCTCGTCGGCGAAGACCATCCCGCCGTCACTGCCACGCAGCGACAGGTGGATGTGGCACGAGTTGCCCTCACGCTGGTCGTACTTCGCCATGAAGGTGAGCGACTGGCCGTGCTTGGCCGCCAGCTCCTTCGCTGCGGTCTTGTAGACGACGTGGTTGTCGCAGGTGCGCACGACCTCGTCGAACTTGAACGCGATCTCGTGCTGGCCGAGGTTGCACTCACCCTTCGCGCTCTCGACGACGACGCCGGCCGCGTACATCTCGTTGCGGATCTCACGCAGGAGCGGCTCGACCTTGCTCCCGCCGAGGATCGAGTAGTCGACGTTGTAGCGGTTGGCGCCGGTGAGGCCGTGGTAGCGCCGGTCCCAGGCCTGCTCGTAGGTGTCCTCGAAGAGGATGAACTCCAGCTCGGTGCCTGCAAGGGCAACCGTGTCCAGCGCGGCGGCGGCATCGACCTGGGCCCGGAGCACGGAGCGCGGTGAGGGGCGCACGGGCCCGCTCCCGTCGAGCCAGGACAGGTCGCACTGCACGGTGGCGGAGTAGGGCTGGCCGGGGGTGCGCCGCAGCGTCGAGAGGTCGAGGTCGAACATCATGTCGCCGTAACCCTTCTCCCACGACGAGATGACGTAGCCGTCGACGGTGTTCATGTCGACGTCGACCGCGAGGAGGTAGTTACAGCCCTCGGTGCCGTGCGGCAGCACGCTGTCGAGGAAGAACGCCCCGTGGATCCGCTTGCCCTGCATCCTGCCCTGCACGTCGGTGAAGGCGACGACGACGGTGTCGACCACCCCCGACTCGATGTCGGCTCGCAGCTGCTCGAGCGTGAGGGACGGTGGGGTCATCGTGGTTCTCCTCCTGGTTGGCGTGGCCGTCGACAGGTCATCCGAGGAGCCCCCGCAGCAGGGCCGAGGTGGCATCGCAGTGCTCCTCCATGCCGACTCGGGCGGCCTCGGGGTCACCGGCGAGGATGGCGGCGACGACCCGCTGGTGCTGGGCGTCGGAGTGGGCGATGTTGCGTGGAAGCACCGGGATGGCCGTCAGCAGCTCGTGCAGCGCCGCCTGGGCCCGGGTCACCGCCTCGATGAGCATCGGCGAGCCCGACAGGGTGGCGACGGCCAGGTGCAGGCGCGAGTCCGCGAGGCGGTGGAGGGTGGGGTCGGAGGCGTCGGTGGTCTCGCGCAGGGCCGCGCTGAGCCAGGCCCTCTGGTCGGAGGCCAGTGTCTGTCGTGCGGAGAGTGCGGCCGCCCCCGGCTCCACGACGCGGCGGAACTCGAGCGCGTCGCCCAGGGCCGCTCCCCGGCGACCGACGATACTGCCCTCCGGCCGACGCGAGGCGATCTGCGGGCCGTCGTAGACCACGACCGTGCCACCACCGCGCCCGGGTCGCGTGGTGACCAGACCGGAGTCGCGCAGGGCGGCGATGGCCTCGCGCAACGTGACCCGGCTGACCCCGAGCCGCTCGGCGAGCTCCCGCTCCGGCGGCAGCTGCTCGCCACGGGCGAACACCCCGAGACGCACGGCGGTCGCGAGCTGCTCGACCGTGGACTCGAAGGTATTCGTCGTGACCGGTCGCAGGACGGCATCCGAGAGCCGGTGGTCCGTCGGCGCTCCCACGACCGCGTGGAGCTCGGTCATCCAAACAGCTCGTCTGCGGGCAGCGTGTCGTGACCCGGGGGCACCTCGCGCATGAAGTGGTGACGACCGACGGCGAACCACATCCCGGCCGCGAAGAGGACGACGGCCACCACGGCGAGGGGCGCGTAGTTGAAGGTGGCGTCCCCGAACGTCCCCGGTGCGTAGGCGGGGAGCATGAAGAGCACGACGATGAACGCGACCCACACCACGGCGACCCAGCCGATGAGCGGGCTCCACCGGCCGAGGGTCCATGGGCCGTCGCGGAAGTCGGGGTTGCGGCGGCGCAGGAGGATCGGCACGGCGTAGGCGATGTAGAGGCCGATGACGGCGATCGAGGTCACGGCAGCGAAGGCGACCCCGCTGCGCAGCGCCGGCAGGGTGAGGACGATCGAGCAGACGACGCAGAGCCAGATCGAGTTGGTAGGGGTGCCGGAACGGGGGTTGACCTTGGCCCACAGCCGCGAGCCCGGGAGAGCGCCGTCTCGCGAGAACGCATACGACATCCGGGAGTTCGCCGTCACCGAGGCCATCCCGCAGAAGAACTGGGCGATGGCGCAGATGAACAGCAGGACGCGACCGAGCGTGCCCCCGGCTGCGTCGATGAAGATCTGGGCCGGCGGCAGACCGGTGGCCGAGGTCCGCTCGGCGGCGTAGTCCTGGATCGCCGACGTGACGGCGATGAGCAGGACCCAGCCAGCGATGAGGGAGACCCAGACGGAGCGGACGATGCCCTTGGGTGCCTCGATGGCGGCACCGCGCGTCTCCTCCGCGACGTGGGCGGACGCGTCGTAGCCGGTGAAGGTGTACTGCGCGAGGAGCAGCCCGATGAGGAAGGCGTAGATGGGGTTGGCGAAGCCGGTCTCGTTGCGGAACTCGGTGAAGGTCCACGTGATCGACTGGTGGTGGTCCGGCACGAAGGCGAGGACCAGCACGATGACCGCCACCCCGGCGAGGTGCCACCAGGCGCTGACGTTCGACAGCACCCGCACAAGGTTCACGCCGAAGGTGTTGAGCAGCCCGTGCAGGGCGATGATGACCACGAAGGCCACGAAGGTCGATGTCAGGCTGACCTCGAGGCCGAAGACGAGGTTGAGCAGCGCCATCCACGTGATGGCGGCTCCGTAGTCGATGGCCGCCGTGACGGCGACCTCGCCGAGGAAGTTGAACCAGCCGACGTACCAGGCCCAGTGGCGCTTGTTGCTCCGGGCGAGCCGCCCGGCCCAGAAGTAGAGACCTCCGGCGGTGGGATAGGCCGAGCAGACCTCGGCCATGGCCAGGGCCACGCAGAGCACGAAGATGCCGACGACCGGCCAGCCCACGGTCATCGCCACCGGGCCGCCGGCGTCCATCGCCAGGTAGTAGGTGGTGATGGCGCCGGACAGGATGGAGATGATGGAGAAGGAGACGGCGAAGTTGGAGAAGCCGCTCATCCCCCGGTGGAGCTCCTGCTTGTAGCCAAGGGCGGCGAGGACGGCCTCGTCGTCGTGCGAGGGGGCGGTGCTGGGGGTAGCGCTCACGATCGGGCACCTCGAGACGTCTGGGAGCGGACCAGTGGCCGCCCTCCCCGGATGGAGTGCGTCACAGCGAACACCCTCGAGGACCCCGGCGTCAATGGTCCGGAGGCAGACCAAACATTTCCCCAGCCTCCCCGCCGCCCACGAGACCACACTCCAGCACGAGCGGCCTTCCGCGCGCACACCGGTCGACGGCGTCGACGGCGTCGTCAGGACCCGAGCACCAGGTGCTCGACGACCCGGGCGACGCCGTCGTCGTCGTTGGCGCCCGTAACGAGGTCGGCCGCGCCGACGACGTCGGCGTGCCCGTTGGCCACCGCGACCCCGGTGCCGGCCCAGACCAGCATCGGCAGGTCGTTCGGCATGTCACCGAAGGCCCACACGGCCGACGCGGGCACGCCGAGATCAGCGCACCACCGCCCCAGGGCCGCTGCCTTGGTCACGCCCGGTGCCGAGATCTCGGCCAGGCCCCCGGCCCCCGAGTAGGCGACGACGCCACGCTCCCCCACGACCTCGGCCACTCGCGCGCGGAACGCCTCGTCGCCAAGGTGGGGGTGACGGGCCAGCAGCTTGCCCACCGGGTCGCCGCTGAGCTCCTCCACCGGCCCGCGCAGGGCGCCGGCGGGCACGGGGTAGTCCGAGTGGTAGCCGTCGTCGAGGCTGAGTCCGGTGCGTCGCTCTGCGCCGAAGACGATGCCCGGCAGCTCACGGCGTAGGTCGCCCACCAGCAGGGCCACGTCCGGCAGGTCGAAGCCGTGCTGCGCGATGACGGTGCGGCTCGGCACGTCGTAGACGAACGCGCCGTTACCGCAGAGTGCGACCCCGTGCGCCCCCACGATCGACTCGAGCTCGTCGAGCCATCGTGGAGGACGCGCGGTGACGAGCACCGTTGACAGCCCTGCCTGCTCAGCTGACGCCCAGGCCGCGCGGGTGCGGTCGGAGAGTGACCCGTCGGTGCGCAGCAGCGTGCCGTCGAGGTCGGAGGCGACCACCCTCGCCCGCCCCAGACGTCGTACGCGGTCGCGAACGAGGTCGACGGCGTCGCCGCCGTCGGGGATGAGCCGGGCGGCCACGCTCAGGCGAGACGGGTGAGCCAGGCGCGCGTGTCCTCCGTGCGGCCGTACTGGATGTCGAGCAGGGTGCTGCGGATCTTCAGGGCAGTCCGGTCGACGTGGTCGGGCTCACGGTGGTCGACGCTGCCGCCCTGCCACTTCAGCTCCCCCACGGGGGTGACGACGGCTGCCGTACCGCAGGCGAAGACCTCGGCGAGCTCACCGGACCGTGCGGCGTCCTTCCACTCCTGGATAGGGATCCGCCGCTCCTCCGGCTGCAGCCCGAGGTCGGCGGCGATCTGCAGGATCGAGCTGCGGGTAACCCCCTCGAGGATCGAGCCGGTCAGCGCGGGGGTCACGATGCGCCCGTCCCTGAAGACGAGGAAGAGGTTCATCCCCCCGAGCTCGTCGATGTGGGTCTGGGTCTCGGAGTCGAGGAAGACGGCCTGGTCGCAGCCGTGCTCGGCGCCCTCGAGCTGCCCGGCGAGGCTGGAGGCGTAGTTGCCCCCGCACTTGGCGGCGCCGGTGCCCCCGGCACCCGCCCGGGCGTAGTCGGTCGAGATCCACAGCGACACCGGCTTCACCCCGCCGGCGAAGTACGCGCCGGCAGGAGAGGCGATGACGCAGTAGGTGACCTCGAGGGAGGGCCGCACCCCGAGGAAGCTCTCGGAGGCGAACATGAACGGGCGCAGGTAGAGGCTCTTCTCCCCCGTGTCGCCGGGCTCAGGCACCCAAGCCCGGTCGACGCCGACCAGGGCGCGCAGCGACTCGATGAAGTCGGGCGTCGGCAGCTCGGGCAGCGTGAGCCGCCGCGCGCTGCGCTGGAAGCGCTCGGCGTTGGCCTCCGGGCGGAAGGTCCACACCGAGCCGTCGGCGTGCCGGTAGGCCTTGAGGCCCTCGAAGATCTCCTGCGCGTAGTGCAGCACCGCGCAGGCCGGGTCGAGGCTCAGCGGCCCGTAGGCCGTGACGGCCGGGTTCTGCCAGCCCTCGCCGTGGCGCCAGGTGGCCGTGACCATGTGGTCGGTGAAGGTCTTGCCGAAGCCGGGGTTGGCCAGCACGGCCTCACGCTCGGCCTCGGGCAGCGGGTCGGGGTTGGGGGTCACCTCGAAGGTGAGGGACGCCATAGGAGAGAAAGTGCTCGTCATCGAAGGACCTTCCGGGGAGTCGTCCGATCGGGGTCGGGTCGGACCCGACAGCCGGGACGGGTGGTGCGGCTGCCGGTCTCGCGAGCGTACTCGTCGCACGTCGCGGAAGGGCAAGCAGGAGGTGGAGGAGTCGGGGTGCTCAGGCCAGTCGCGACGCGATGGCGTCGCCGACGGCCTGGGTGGAGCGCGGGGTCGTGCCCCGCTCGGCGAGGTCGGCCTCGACGGCGGCCTCGACGCGACGGGCGTCGTCGGCGCGACCGAGGTGGTCGAGGAGCAGGGCCACCGACAGGATCGTCGCGGTGGGGTCTGCCTTGTGCTGGCCGGCGATGTCGGGCGCCGACCCGTGCACCGGCTCGAACATGCTCGGGGTGGTGCGGTCGGGATTGATGTTGCCGCTGGCGGCGAGACCGATGCCCCCGACGATGGCGGCAGCGATGTCGGTGATGATGTCGCCGAAGAGGTTGTCGGTGACGATGACGTCGAAGCGACCCGGGTCGGTCGCGAGAAAGATGGTGGCCGCGTCGACGTGCAGGTAAGCGGTCTCCACCTGCGGGAACTCGGGCGCCACCTCGTCGACGGTGCGGCGCCAGAGGTGACCGGCGTTGACCAGGACGTTGTGCTTGTGGACGAGGGTGAGGTGCTTGCGGGGGCGGGCCGCGGCGCGGGCGAAGGCGTCGCGGACGACGCGCTCGACGCCGAAGCGGGTGTTGATGCTCACCTCGGTGGCGATCTCGTGAGGAGTGCCGGTGCGCACCGAGCCGCCGTTGCCCACGTATGGACCCTCGGTGCCCTCGCGCACGACCACGAAGTCGATGCCCTGCGGAGCCACGCGTTCGACGACGAGGGGGCTGTCCACCCCGGGGTAGAGCCGGGCGGGCCGCAGGTTGACGTAGTGCTCGAGGGCGAAGCGGATGGGGAGCAGGACCCCGCGCTCGAGAACACCACTGGGCACGCTCGGGTCGCCGATGGCACCGAGCAGGATGGCGTCCTGCTGGCGCAGCTCCTGCAGCACGCTGTCGGGAAGGGTCTCGCCGGTTGCGTGCCAGCGACGGGCACCGAGGTCGTAGTCGGTCGTGGTGATGCTCAGACGGGCCCCGGTGACCGCCTCGAGCACCCTCAGACCTTCGGCTACCACCTCGGGACCGATGCCGTCACCACCGATGACCCCGAGGGCGAGGTGCGTCGGGGCCGCGTCCGCTGCCGAGACAGCAGGAACGGCGGTGGCGTCGGTCGCGGACTGAGCAGTCATGGGTCGGAGCCTAGTTCCTCGTCTTGAAGGATGGGACGGTCGTCTCGGATGACGAACGCACTCCTCGCCGCTCGAGTCGCCCGCCCCCTGAAGTAGCCAAAGAATCACCTCGACCACCCGAGGTTGAGGTGATTCTTTGGCTACCTAACCCCGGCGGGCGCGCATCAGGATGGCGCCCCTACCGGTCCGGTCGGGGGAGCCTGGTCAGTCCTGCTCGGTGTGTCCCTGGTCGCGCAGGTCGATGGACTCCTGCAGCGCCTGGCGGGCCTGCTTGGCTTCTTCGCTCATGTCCGGTCACGTCCTCTCGGCGGTCGAAACTGCTCGCGGGTGGTGTCTTCGAGATTAGGTGGACGTCCGACTGTCTGATACCCGGGTCTTGCGATCCGGACGGTCGACGTGCCACGAGACCTTGAAGGCCTGACTCCCCCGGGTCGTCCCACCTCCGCCGTGCGTCTCGTCGACGCCCCGGTCGACCGGAACCGAGCCGCCACCTGCGGAGCACGAGACCGGCCGGCCACCCGCGAGGGTGACCGGCCGGCTCGTCGTACGACGTGCTGGTGCTCGCCTCAGCGGGCGGCAGAGCCCTCGACGTAGTCGCTGTCGGAGTCCTTGATCCAGCTCATGAGACCGCGCAGCTTCTTGCCCGTGGCCTCGATCGGGTGCTCGGCACCCTTCTTGCGCAACGCGGTGAACTCGGGTGCACCGGCATCCTGGTCGTCGATGAAGTGCTTGGCGAAGGTGCCGTCCTTGATCTCCGCGAGGATCGTCCTCATGTTGTCCTTGACGTGAGCGTCGATGACCCGCGGGCCCGAGACGTAGTCGCCGAACTCGGCGGTGTCGGAGATGGACCAGCGCTGCTTCGCGATGCCGCCCTCGACCATGAGGTCGACGATCAGCTTGAGCTCGTGCAGGCACTCGAAGTAGGCGACCTCGGGCTGGTAGCCGGCCTCGGTGAGGGTCTCGAAGCCGTACTGGATCAGCTGCGACGCACCCCCGCAGAGCACGGCCTGCTCACCGAAGAGGTCGGTCTCGGTCTCCTCGGTGAAGGTCGTCCTGATGCCACCGGCCCGCAGGCCCCCGATGGCCCGGGCGTACGACTTGGCGAGGTCCCACGCCGTGCCCGACGGGTCCTGCTCGACGGCGAGGAGCACGGGCACGCCGCGCCCGTCGGCGTACTCACGGCGCACGAGGTGCCCGGGGCCCTTGGGGGCGACCATGAGCACGTCGGAGCCGGCCTCCGGGGTGATGTAGCCGAAGCGGATGTTGAAGCCGTGGCCGAAGAGCAGCGCCGCACCCTCCTTGAGGTTCGGCTTGATGTGCTCGGCGTAGACGGTGCGCTGCACCTGGTCGGGGGTGAGGATGACGACGAGGTCGGCCTCGGCGGTCGCCTCGGCGACACTGAGCACCTTCAGGCCCTCGGCCTGCGCCTTGGCCCGGCTCGCGCTGCCCTCGGCGAGGCCGACGCGTACGTCGACCCCGGAGTCGCGCAGGTTGAGCGCGTGGGCGTGGCCCTGGCTGCCGTAGCCGATGACGGCGACCTTCTTGCCCTGGATGATGCTGAGGTCGGCGTCGTCGTCGTAGAACATCTCGGCCATGAGGCCAGTCTCCTTCGGTTGTCTGCTGATCGGGGTTGGTGGGGTCGCTCTACGCGGTGCGCAGCGACCGGTCGGTGATCGAGCGGGGGCCACGGCCGACACCGACGACACCCGACTGCACGAGCTCGCGCACGCCGAAGGGCTCGAGCAAGGCCAGGAGCGCCTGCACCTTGTCGGCCTTCCCGGTGCACTCGATGGTCAGGGAGTCGTGGGCGACGTCGACGACCCGGGCCCTGAAGAGCTCGGCCGTCTCGAGGATGTGGCTGCGGGTCGTCACGTCGGCCCTCACCTTGACCAGGACGACCTGGCTCTGTACGGACTGCACGGCGTCGAGCTCGACCACCTTGAGCACCTCGACGAGCTTGTTGAGCTGCTTGGTGACCTGCTCGAGCGGCAGCGCGTCGACGTCTACGACGACCGTCATCCGCGAGATGTCGGAGTGCTCGGTGGGGCCGACCGCGAGGGAGTCGATGTTGAAGCCTCGCCGGGAGAAGAGGCCGGCGATGCGGGCCAGGACTCCGGGCTTGTTCTCGACCAGGACCGACAGGGTGTGCTTGCTCATCAGGGCCTCTCAGTCCTCTCGGTCCCACACCGGGGCGGCGCCACGGGCGTTGAGGATCTTGTCGTTGCTCACGCCGGAGGGCACCATCGGCCACACCATGGCGTCACGGTGGACGACGAAGTCGATGACCACCGGACGGTCGTTGGTCTCGAGCGCCAGGCGGATCGCCGCGTCGACGTCCTCCTCGCGCTCGACCCGGATACCGAGGCACCCGTAGGCGTCGGCCAGCTTGACGAAGTCGGGGATGCGCACCTGGCCGGCGCTGGTGTGCAGGTCGGTGTTGCTGTAGCGCTGGTTGTAGAACAGCGTCTGCCACTGCCTCACCATGCCCAGGCTGCTGTTGTTGATGATCGCGACCTTGATCGGGATCTCGTTGATGACGCAGGTGGCGAGCTCCTGGTTGGTCATCTGGAAGCACCCGTCGCCGTCGATGGCCCAGACGACCCGGTGGGGCTCGGCGACCTTGGCCCCCATGGCGGCCGGAACGGCATACCCCATCGTGCCGGCGCCGCCTGAGTTGAGCCAGGCGTTGGGTCGCTCGTACTTGACGAACTGCGCAGCCCACATCTGGTGCTGCCCGACGCCCGATGCGTAAATGGCCTCGGGTCCGGAGATCTCCCCGATGCGCTCGATGACGAACTGCGGTGAGAGCCCCTCGTCCTTGGTGTAGCCGAGGGGATAGGTCTCCTGCCACTCCTTCGTCGTGGCCCGCCACTGCGCGTAGTCGGCTGCGGGCGTGGCCTCGTCCTGCTGCTCGGCGCGGATCGACTCGATGAGGTCGGCGATGACCTCCCTGGCGTCCCCGACGATCGGCACGTCGGCGGTGCGGTTCTTGGAGATCTCGGCCGGGTCGATGTCGGCGTGGATGATCTTGGCCCCGGGGGCGAAGGTCGACAGCTGGCCGGTCACCCGGTCGTCGAAGCGCGCGCCGATGGTGATGAGCAGGTCCGACTTCTGCAGGGCCGTGACCGCCGCCACGGTGCCGTGCATGCCGGGCATGCCGAGGTTGAGCGGGTGGCTGTCGGGCACGACGCCGCGAGCCATGAGGGTGGTCACGACGGGGATCTGGGTCAGGTCGACCAGCTCGCGCAACAGCCCGCTCGCCTCGGCCCGCACGATGCCCCCGCCGGCGTAGATCACCGGACGGCGGGCCGCCGTGATCAGACGGGTGGCCTCGCGGATCTGCTTGCTGTGCGGGCGCGTCACCGGGCGGTAACCGGGCAGGTCGGTGGTCGGCGGCCACGAGAAGGTCGTGACCTTCTGGAGCGCGTCCTTGCTGATGTCGACGAGCACCGGGCCGGGACGACCGCTGCGGGCGACGTGGAAGGCCTCGGCGAGCGCCCGCGGGATGTCGTCGGGGTTGGTGATGAGGTAGTTGTGCTTCGTGATCGGCATGGTGATGCCGCGGATATCGGCCTCCTGGAAGGCATCGGTCCCGATCGCGGCCGAGGACACCTGCCCCGTGATCGCGACGATCGGCACGGAGTCCATGTACGCGTCGGCCAGGGGGGTGACGAGGTTGGTGGCGCCGGGACCGGAGGTGGCCATACAGACCCCGACGCGGCCCGTGGCGGCGGCATACCCTTCGGCCGCGTGGCCTGCGCCCTGCTCGTGGCGCACCAGGATGTGACGCACCGTCTTGCTGTCCATGAGCGGGTCGTAGGCCGGCAGGATGGCGCCGCCGGGGATACCGAAGACCGTGTCGACGCCGAGCGCCTCGAGCGCCATGACCAGCGACTGCGCACCGGTGACCTGCTCCGGAGCGGGGGTCGGGACGGGCGTGGTCGGGCGGGGCCGACTCTGAGGGGCGATGTCGGCCGGGGAGGGCCTCACCGGTGTGGCGCTGTCGCTCACGGTTGTCACCTTCGTGTCGTGCTGTCGTCTCTGACTGCGGGATGGCTCTGACTGCGGGTGGAAAGTGGGGTGCGAGGTCTGGTCGCGGCCACAAAAAAACCCTTCGGTCCGGTGGCGGACGGAAGGGAAGCGCGTCGGGCTCGGGTCGGGTGGACCGTCGTCAGACGCGCTGGAGAACTACGAGAAGTCGTGCCACACGCCAACCGTGCTCCCGTCAGGCGCCCGGTGTCAATCCGGGCCCCTGCGCGTCTCACCATCCGGTATCCCCGTTTCAGCAGACGGACACTTCGGCTGAGCCCACCCCCCGGGACGCACGACCATCGTTCTCGGGCTGTATCCGGGGAACGCACGGTCGCCGCCATGACGCGTCACTTCCTCACCTCCGCCTCGGGCCAGGTGTCGGTCTTCTTCGACATCGGCGCCGTCGGGACCCGCCCTCACCCCCTTTCCGGTGACAGATGTCGTGGGTCGAGGGTCGCGTGGGCTGACACGCTCGGATCCATGCCCAGCAGCGACACCCCAACCGTCGGGACGACGAATCAGCCCGACGTCCACACGCACGTCGCCCCCCCAGAGGATCCCCGACGGATGCTGGTCGCCTCCACCGTGGCGCTCGTGCTGGCGCAGGCGCTCGTCATCCTCCTGCACGAGACGTCGCACTCGGTGGCGGGTCTCCTCCTGGGCCACCAGGCGACCCAGTTCACCGGCGAGGTCCGCTTCAACCCCGAGCCCACGGCCGGTGCCGCAGCGGCGGTGGCCTTCACGGGGCCCGCGTTCAGCCTGCTCTCCGGGCTGGCGCTCGTCGTGCTCGTCCCGCTGCGACGGGGGAGCTGGTGGCGCCTGTTGCTGGTCTGGACCGCCTTCCTGAGCGTCGAGGAGGGCGTCGGTTACCTCGTCATCGCACCCTTGGTCGCCGCCGGCGACACCGGCGCCGGGCTGCAGGACCTCAACGCTCCGGGGTGGGTGGCCTGGGCGATGCTTGTCGTCGGAGCCGTGGGTGTGGTCGTCCTGGCGCGCCCCTTCGCCGAGGCCGCGGTCCGCTGGACCCGAGACCTCTACGAGATCCGGGCCATGGTCGTGTGGACCTGGCTGGTCGGCTCCCTGGTCGGCCTGGGGCTCGCACTGGTCTATGCCACCCTGACGGCCGGCACCGAGGCGGGTGCGGTCGTCGCCATCGTCTTCGGGTCGGTGTCCCTGGCCATCTTCTCGCCGATGGCCATGCTGTTCTGGCAGGGCGCCCGGACGCGGCGCCCAGCCGGTGACGCACCGACGGGCCCGGCCCCCTCGGTGCCCGTGGCCGCCTGGGTGCTCTTGGTGGCCCTGGTCGTGCTCAACCTGCTGGTACTCACCAGGGGGCTCCACCTCGGCTGATGCCGGCAGCACGATGGGTTGCAAGGATGGAGCCATGACGGCCTGGGTGCTCCACGTCGACCTCGACCAGTTCCTCGCCGCGGTCGAGGTCCTGCGTCACCCCGAGCTCGCGGGGAGGCCGCTCGTCGTCGGTGGAGGCGGCGACCCCACCGAGCGCGCCGTGGTGTCGACGGCGTCGTACGAGGCCCGCGCCCACGGCGTGCGCTCGGGCATGCCCCTGCGGGTGGCCTTGCGCAAGAGCCCCGACGCCGTCTTCCTGCCCGTCGACCGACCGGTCTACGAGGAGATCTCGGCGCGGGTGATGGAGACGCTGCGGGCGCAGCCACATGCCGTGGTCGAGGTGCTGGGCTGGGACGAGGCCTTCGTCGGTATCGACGACGAAGTGGCCGGCGACCCGCTCGTCTTCGCCGAGACCCTCCAGCGCTCGGTGCACGACGCCACCGACCTCCACTGCTCGGTCGGTCTCGGTGACACGAAGGTGCGGGCGAAGATCGCCACCGACTTCGGAAAGCCCCGGGGCACCTTCGTCCTCACCCGCGACAACTGGGTGGAGGTGATGGGCGACCGCCCTACGACTGCGATCTGGGGCATCGGCACGAGGATCGCCGCCCGGCTCGAGAAGCGCGGCTACCGCACGGTGCTCGAGCTCGCGGCGGCCGCCGAGGACGAGCTCGTCGAGGAGTTCGGCCCGCGGATGGGGCCTCACTACCGCAACCTCGGGCGGGGTCTGTCGAGCAATGTCGTGGACGACACCCCATGGGTGGCGCGCGCACACGGACGCGAGACGACCTACCAGACCGACCTCACCACGCAGGCCGAGGTGACCGACGCTGTGCGCGACCTCGCGCGCCAGGTCGTCGCCGACATCACGGCTGAAGGACGGGCCTGCCAGCGGGTGGGGCTCAAGGTCCGCTACAAGCCCTTCTTCACGGTGACGCGGATGCGCAAGCTCGCCGAGCCCACAGTCGACGCCGCCACCATCGCCGCCGTCGCGCTCGAGCTGCTCGCCGCCCTCGACGAGGGCGACCGCCCCATCCGCCTGCTCGGCGTGCGAGCCGAGATGCTTCCACCCGAGGGCGGGTACGACGACCCGCGCACCACCGGCCGCGGTGGACCGGCGGCTTCACCGCTGTGAGCCGGCCCGCCGGTGAGTGCGCGCCCTCAGCGAGGGTGGTCGCGGAAGAACGCCTGACGGTCGCCCGGCCAGGTCCCCGTACGCCGTCTTCGCGGTGGCGCCGTGCGTCCGCTCACCGGCGAGTGGTGGCTCAGACGGGTGGTGAGCAGGGCCTCGCCACCGGCGAGGTCGGGTAGGGCCCGAGCCACCTCGCCTACGCTCGCCGCCGCCAGGTGGACGACCAGCCGGGCGACCCCGCCCCGCACCTGAGTCTCGAGCGGAACGGCGCCGGCCCGGGCGAGCAGAGCCGCGACGCCACCAAGGAGTGGCTCCGGGACGTCGACCTCGACCCGGTCGACCGGTGGGCAGACGATGGTCCCGGCCCGCTCGACCGCCTGGGTGACGACCACCTGGGCGACCAGCCGGAAGTCGGCGGCGACGCTGGACATCGCCTTGCTGAAACCCTGGTGGGCGTGGCTCTGGCGTGGGTAGTAGCCCGAGTCCGTCATGGTCACGACGGCGTCGGTGACCTCCCAGCCGTACGGTCCCTGACGCAGTGCGGTACGCACGCCCTCCTCCGTCGCCGCCACGAACGCCGGTGGCAGGTGGCCGCGCTCGGCGCCCGGGGAGAACTCCAGTCCGTGGCCGACCGGGGCTGCCTGGACGCGCAGCCCCACGGTCGCCAGGTAAGGGTTTCCGTCGACTCCCAGACGCTCGAGCGCCCCTCCCGACGTGACGACCCGCTCGAGACAGGGGACGGGGGTCGGGAGGAACCGGGTCGCGACGCCGTAGCGCTCTTCGAGCACCGCGGCCAGCACCTCCTGCTGCACCTCGCCCCGCAGGCTGACGGCCGCCTCACCGACCGATTCGTCGATCCGCAGGTCAATGAGAGGGTCCTCGTCGGCGAGGGCGGTGAGGGCGGCGTACATCGCCACCCGCCGGCCCGCCTCGACCGGCTGCACCAGGGCGTGCCAGGTCGCCGGTGCGAAGCGTGGTGAGGGCCTGGCCGGCGGCTTCCCCACCGTGTCACCGATCCGCGCGCCGGACAGACCGGTCAGGACCGCCACCTGACCCGCCACGACGGCGTTGCGGGTCAGCAGTCCATCCGGCGTGCTGACGGCGAGCGCGGTCACCCTCCGGGGCTCGGAGCCGCCCACCCCGAGCCGGTCGCGCACCCGGATCTGCCCGGCCCACAACCGGATCCAGGCTCGGGGTGTCGGGCCGTCGTGGTCGATGGCGAAGACCCGTCCCGACGTCGAGCCGCCCGGCGGAGGCGCCGGGGGGACCAGGGTGGCGAGCACCCGCCGCAGCAACGGCAGGCCAGCGCCCGTCAGGGCCGAACCGCACACGAGAGGGGTGAGCGACCCGTCCTGCACTCCCTGCCCGAGGGCTCGGGCGACCATGCTCTCGCGCAGGGTTGCTCCCTCGACCCAGCCGGCGAGGACCTCGTCATCGGCGTCGGCGACGGCCGCCACCACCGCGTCGTCGAGGAGGGTGCGCGGCGACACCGCCGCCGCGGGCGTCCCCTCGCCGGCCACGTGCGCGAGCGGAACGATGCTGGCGCCGAGCCGACGGCCCACCGCCCTGGTGACCGCCTCGACGTCGGAGCCGCGGCGGTCGACCTTGTTGACGAACAGCACGGTCGGGACCCGCATGTGCTGCAGGGCCCGCCACAGCACGACGGTCTGGGGTTGGACGCCCTCGACCGAGGACAGGACGAGCACCGCGGCGTCGAGCACGGCGAGGGAGCGCTCGACCTCGGCGACGAAGTCGGGGTGCCCGGGCGTGTCGACGACGGTCACGTCGACCGGTCCCCGGTCGTCCTCGTCCGCCTGGGCGAGGGTGAACGAGGTCACCGAGGCGCGGATGGTGATCCCCCGGCGGCGTTCGAGGTCCATCGAGTCGGTGCGGGTGGTGCCCGCGTCGACGCTCCCCAGGGTGTCGACAGCGCCCGCCTCCCACAGGAGGCGCTCGGTCAGGCTCGTCTTACCAGCGTCGACGTGGGCGACGACGCCCAGGGTCAGGCACGCGCGGGCGGATGGGGCAGGGGCAGAGAGGGACGACGACAAGGCAGCTCCACAGCGCTCACGACACTCACTCGGAAAGGGGTCCGGGGCGTGGTGGCTGCTCGCAAGGGATCGTTCCTTCTGGTCGGACGGGTGGCGACGGGGCGTGCCCCATCAGGGTGCCACTCCCCGTCGCCTCCCGGCCAACGGTTTTCCGTGCCGCAGCTCAGGCCAAGACGGCGCCCTTGCTCGCGCTGCCGACGAGCTTGACGTACTTGGCCAGGACGCCGCGCGGGTACTTCGGCGGCGGGGGCGTGAAGCCCGCGGCCCGCGCCGCGAGCTCCTGCGGCGTGACGTCGACGTCGAGGGTGCCATGGGCGACGTCGAGGGTGATCGTGTCACCGTCTCGCACGAAGGCAATGGGACCGCCGTCGACGGCCTCGGGCGCGACGTGGCCGACGCAGAGCCCGGTCGTGCCACCCGAGAAGCGGCCGTCCGTCAGCAGGAGCACGTCCTTGCCGAGACCGGCGCCCTTGATCGCCCCGGTGACGGCGAGCATCTCGCGCATCCCCGGCCCTCCCTTGGGTCCTTCGTAGCGGATGACCACGACGTCGCCGGCCGCCAGCTGTCCGCCCTCGACGAAGTCCATGGCGGCCCGCTCGCCGTCGAAGACCCGCGCGGTGCCGGTGAAGACGTCGGAGTCGAAGCCGGCCGACTTCACGACCGCCCCCTCGGGGGCGAGCGTCCCGGTGAGGATCGTGATGCCACCGGTGGCGTGGATCGGGTTGTTCATGGCCCGGATCACGTGGCCGTCGGGGTCGGGGGTCGGCACGTCCGCGAGGTTCTCGGCGACCGTCCTGCCGGTGACGGTCAGGCAGTCCCCGTGCAGGATGCCGGCGTCGAGCAGCGCCTTCATGACGACGGGGATGCCGCCGATGCGGTCGATGTCCTTCATGACGTAACGCCCGAAGGGCTTGACGTCGGCCAGGTGCGGCACCTTCGCGCCGACGCGCTTGAAGTCCTCGACGGTCAGGTCGACCTCGGCCTCGTTGGCGATCGCCAGCAGGTGGAGCACCGCGTTGGTCGAGCCGCCGAAGGCCATGGTCACGGCGATGGCGTTCTCGAAGGCCTCCTTGGTCATGATCTGCCGGGCGGTGATGCCCCGACGCAGCAGCTCGACGACGGCCTCACCCGACTTGCGGGCGAAGACGTCCCGGCGACGGTCGGTGGCCGGCGGGGCGGCGGAACCCGGCAGCGACATGCCGATGGCCTCGGCGATGGCGGCCATCGTGTTGGCCGTGTAGAAGCCGCCGCAGGCGCCCTCCCCCGGGCAGATCGCCCGCTCGATGGCGTCGACGTCGGCGAGCGACATCTTGCCGGCGGCACAGGCCCCGACCGCCTCGAAGGCGTCGATGATCGTCACCTCCTTCTCGGAGCCGTCCGACAGCTTCGCGATGCCGGGCAGGATGGTGCCGGCGTACAGGAAGACCGACGCGAGGTCGAGACGGGCGGCGGCCATGAGCATGCCGGGCAGCGACTTGTCGCAGCCCGCGAGCAGCACCGACCCGTCGAGCCGCTCGGCGCTCATGACGGTCTCGACCGAGTCGGCGATGACCTCGCGTGACACGAGCGAGAAGTGCATGCCCTCGTGGCCCATCGAGATGCCGTCGGAGACCGAGATGGTGCCGAACTCGAGCGGGTAGCCCCCCGCGGCGTGCACGCCTTCCTTGACCGCCTTCGCCAGCCGGTCGAGCGAGAGGTTGCAGGGGGTGATCTCGTTCCACGAGCTGGCGACCCCGATCTGCGGCTTGACCCAATCGTCGTCGCCCATGCCGACGGCGCGCAGCATGCCTCGCGCCGCGGTCTTCTCGAGTCCGTCGGTGACGTCGCGTGAGCGGGGCTTGATGTCGGGCGTCGTCGGAGTCGTCATGGGTCTGAGCATAGGACTGGGTCCGTCACCCACGATGGCGGTCTCACTCCTCGTTCGGCTTGGCCCGGGCGCAGGGAGGTGGCGGTCCAACCCGGGAAGCGTGACCTCGTGCGCCCGTGGGGTCTCGAGTGCGCAGCGCGTTCGACAGCACTCCGCTCGACGCAGAGCTCGTTGCCCGCGGGGTTAGGCGCGGGCGACGTGGAAGCGCTCGAGGGTGGCGATGCCGACGTCGAGGTCGACCCACTCCCCCTCGACCCGCAGCAGGCTGACGCCGCAGGTCGGGTAGCCCTCGGCCAGGGCCCGGTGGGCGTCGACCGAGCCGGACCCGTCCGTGAGCAGGCTGGCCAGCTCGGGCACAGTCGGTGCGTGCCCGACGACGACGAGGGTGCCGACCTCGCCCGCGTCCTCGCGGATGGTCCGCAGCAGCCCGCGCGTCCCGCCCTCGTAGGCCGCCCGACGGTACTCGACGTACTCCGTGTGGCAGCCCCCGTGCGCGATAGCGCTCCAGGTCTCGCGCGTGCGCTGGGAGGTCGAGCAGATGACCAGCTCGGGGACGACCCCCTGCTCGTGGAGCCATCGCCCGGCCGCCTCGGCGTCATGGTGACCTCGAGACGTCAGCGACCGGTCGTGGTCCGCCTTCCCGGGCACCTGCTCGGCCTTGGCGTGCCGCACCAGCACGAGGGTGCGCTCCAGCGACGAGGACGACAGCGACATGCGTCGAGCGTACGACGAGCCGACCGACCCGTCACGTCGTGGGCCACACCGTAACCCGAGGCAGCGCGAGCCATACGGGAGTCGGCTCGCCCCCGGACGACCCAGTCGCGGCTCTAGCCAGATGACCGGGGTGTTCGCCAGACTGGCAAGCGTGGATCGGGGTCAGGCGAGCGTTCTGGTGAACGCCACAGCAAGGAGGCGCCGTCTCGCCCTCGAGGCCGCGGGATGTGCCGTCGTCGTCGCGTCGGCGGCAGCCCTCCTGCCACAGCGTGCTTTCCTGAGGCCGCCGGACGTGCTGTCCCTCCTGACCGGTCTTGTCGTCATCGGGTGCGGGCTGGCCCTAGCGGGTTCGCCCCGGACGGGACTCGTGGGGTCGCTCGTCCTCGGCGCCGGCGTGTCGTGGTTCCTCCCGGACCTCGCCGTGACCGGCGTCGGGGTCGTCGACACCGTCCTTCTCGACACCTCGCTGCTGCACGTCGCTCTCATGGTCCACGCCGCCTTGGTGACCGGCCCGGCCAGACCGCTCCCACGCCAGGCACGACACGCATCAAACCAGACGCGGCGCGGCGTGCCCGGCGCCCTGCCCGAGAGCTGGCTGACGGTCGTCCTGGGTCCGCCTGGGTGGCGACCACGCGACCCATGACCCAAGAATGGGTGATGGACGCTTCAACGACGACCCCGCCCACCCTCTCCCGACGCTCTGTCCTCGCATCCGCCGCAGCCCTCGCAGCGGCTGGCCTCACCCTCCGGACGGCCTCGCCGGCCAGCGCAGGGACGACCGCCCGCACCGCCGTCGCCCTCCCTGACGGCCTCCAGCCGGAGGGCATCACCTCCGGACCAGGCGCCGCCTTCTTCGTCGGCTCCCTCAACGACGGCCGCATCCTCACGGGCGACCTGCTGCGCGGCACCACCCGGGTGCTCCTGGCCGGATCAGCGGGCCGCCAGCTGCGCGGACTGTTCTATGACGCGCGTACCGGCATCGTGTGGGCGGCGGGCAACGTCGAAACCGTCGCCCACGTGTGGGCCGTCGGCTCTGCGTCGGGCCGCGTCCTGCAGGACACCGTCGTGCCCGGAGGGGGCTTCCTCAACGACCTCGTCGTCGACCGGGACGCGGTCTGGGTCACCGACTCCTATGTCGACCGACTCACCAAGATCCCCCTGAGCTCGGGTGGCCGCCCGACGGGCGCGGCCCCGGCGTTCCTGCCCCTGACGGGCCAGTGGCCGGCGTTCGGCGGCGGCTCCATCAACGCCAACGGCATCCGCACCCTGCCCGGATCAGGTCTCGTCCTGAACAACAGCCGCGTCGGGGGCCTGTGGCGGGTCCACCCGGGCACCGGTCGCACCACTGAGATCCCGCTCACCGGGACGCCGACCGTCGTGTCTGGCGACGGCCTCGAGCGTCAGGGGACCACCCTCTGGGTGGTTCGTGGCGACGGCACCTCGTCCGTCACGCAGGTCGAGCTGGAGCGCACCGCGAGCGGGTGGAGGGGTCACGTCGACGCAGTCCTCACCTCCTCCGGGCTCGATGTCCCGTCGACTGCCACGCGCGCCGCAGGTGGTCTCTACGCCGTCAACGCCCGCTTCGGCACCCCCTCCCCGGCAACGGCTTCGTACTCGGCCGTTCGTCTCGAGACCGTCTGACACCAGAGGCTGCTCAACCCGGGCGCCTGAGCACCCGGTCGAGCAGGTCGGCCCATCCGTGGAGCACGCGCTCGACGGGAAAGCCGTCGACCCGGACCTGCTGGCGCAGCACCGGCATCTCCAGCGGGGCGAGCAGTGCCGTGGCAAGCAGCGGCAGGTCGCCGTCGACGTCGAGGGCGACGAGCAGCATCCGCACGTGCATCGCCGCGAAGGACAGGGCGGGGAGGCCTTGGTCGCTACTGGCTCCCGCAGCCTCGATGAGCTCGGCCTGCGCCAGGGTGGCCTCCAGGCGGGACCGGGCGAAGGCGAGGAGCCGGTCGTACGGCGGCGCGCCCGGGCCGAGGGGCGGCGGCCCGCTGATGACCGCAGACTGCCAGGCAGCCTCGGAGGAGTTGAGCAGCGCGCCCATCAAGCCCTCTCGGGAGTGGAAGCGCCGGAAGACCGTGCCCTTGCCGACACCCGCCGCCTGCGCAACTGCGTCCATCGTCACCTGCGTGACACCCCGAGAGGCGACGAGGTGCTGTGCTGCCACGAGAAGGGCCTCCCGGTTGCGCGCAGCATCCGCCCTCACCGGCTCGTGTCCTGCGGGGCCGAGCACGGGCGAGCCGACGATCGGCAGCAGTCGCGATGGGGTCGCCATGGTGCACCAACTCTAGGTGGCGATGTCCCGTCGCACCGGAATACAAGTGGACCACGGTCCGCTTATGTCTCGTGGTGACGCGCTGACGCGACACCCCCGCGGCGCCACCCGTGCCCGCGGGCCGCCCGGATCGATCCCGCACCCTTTCCCAGGAGCACCTCATGAGCCAGACCATCGCCGTCCTCGTCGGCAGCCTCCGCGCCGACTCCGTCAACCGCCTCCTCGCACAGAGCCTGCGGGACAACGCTCCCCAAGGGGTCGTCCTCGACCTGGTCGAGGATCTCGGCGACGTGCCGTTCTACAACGAGGACCTCGACGGGGAGTCGGTACCCGCCGCTGCCTCAGCGCTGCGTGAGCGCATCACCTCTGCCGACAAGATCCTCGTCGTCACCCCGGAGTACAACGGCACCATGCCGGCCGTACTCAACAACGCGATCGACTGGCTGTCGCGCCCGTACGGCGCCGGAGCCATCGTCGGCAAGCCTCTCGGTGTCGTGGGGACGACCCCCACGCCCTACGGCGGCAAGTGGTCGCACCACGACACCGCCCGCTCGGCGCGGATCGCCGGTGCCGTCGTCGTCGAGGAGGTCACCCTCTCGCAGCCCGGTGTCGAGGTCGACGTGCTGAACGACCCCGAGGTGGCGCAGCGCTTCCGATCCGCCGTCGAGACCCTCGCAGCGTTCTCGGCACCCGGCCTGGCCGCCTGAGGCTCACGAGACCCTGCTCGCCCCGGCACGCCCGGGTCACCGCCCGGGTCACCGCCCGACGACGACGTTCTGCACCGGCTCGCCCGCGGCATACCGTCGCAGCTGGTCGCTCACCAGCGCGCGGGCCCGGGGCAGGAAGGCCGTGCTCGCGCCGCCGACGTGGGGTGACACCAGCACCCCCGGTGCCGACCACAGCGGGTGGTGGGCGGGGAGGGGCTCGGGGTCCGTGACGTCGAGCGCGAACCTCAGGCGACGGGTCGCCGCCGCCGCCACCACCGCCTCGGTGTCGACGACCCGGCCGCGCGCCACGTTGACCAGCAGCGCCCCGTCGGGCATCGCGGCAAGGAAGCCGGCGTCGACCAGCCCCGTCGTCGTCTCGGTGAGCGGGACGATGACGATGACGACCTCGTGGCGGGGCAGCAGCACGGGCAGCTCGTCGATGCCGCGCACGGCCGGGACGAGCTCGTCACCGCCGCGGGCCCGACTGGCCACGACGGTGACCTCGACCTCGAACGGCAGCAGCCGCCGCACGATGGCGCGACCCACGTTGCCGTAGCCGATGACGAGCACCCGCTTGTCGGCCAGCGCCGGCCAGCTCTGCTTCGCCAGCCACTCGCCGCGGTCCTGGGCCCGCACGAAGTCCGGGATGCCGCGCAGGGCCGCGAGCGTCAGGGCCACGGTCAGCTCTGCGGTCGAGGCGTCGTGGACCCCTGCGGCGTTGGCCAGCCGCACCCCGGGCGGCAGGTGCGGCACGACGTGGTCGTAGCCGGCCGTGAGCATCTGCACCAGCTGTAGCGACGGCAGCTCGGCGAGGAGCGACAGCTGCACCTGCGGGTCGAGGTACGGCGGCACGACGACCTCGATCTCGTCGGCCCGCGGGTGAGGGGTGTGCAGGTCCCACGGCACGATCTCGAGGTGGTCACCGTGGGCGAGGGGGCCGATAGCGTCGATCCACAGCTGGTCGGGCATGGTCACGAGAGTCACCATCCGAACCTATCCCGGTGGCGCCACGGCCTCCGGGCCGGTGTCGTACGCGGCCCGCGGCGTCAGCCCTGGCCGAGCTTTTCCAGGATCATCTCGCGGGCCTTCGCGGCGTCGGCCTGACCCTTCATCTGCTTCATCACCTGGCCGATGAGGGCCCCCGCGGCCTGCACCTTGCCGTCGCGCACCTTGTCGGCGACACCTGCGTTGGCGTCGATGACCGCGTCGACGGCCGCCTCGAGGGCGCCGTCGTCCTGCACGAGCTCGAGACCGCGCGCGTCGGCCACGGCGGTAGGCGAGCCCTCGCCGTCGAGGACGCCGTCCATGACCTGACGCGCCAGCTGGTCGTTGAGCCGGCCACCCGTGACGAGCCCCTCGAGCTCGGCGACCCGGGCGGGGGTCAGGCCCGCCTCGACGGCGTAGGACCCGACGTCCAGCGCCTGAGCGTTGGCCCGGCGGGAGGGCTCACCCATCCACCACTTGCGCGCTCCGGCGGGCGACGCCCCCGCGGCCACGGTGGCCTCGATGAGCTCGACCACACCGGCGTTCTGCACGTCGCGCATCTCGAGGTCGGAGTAACCCCAGTCACCCTGCAGGCGCTTGCGGCGATCTGCGGGCGGCTCGGGCAGCGTGGCCCGCAGCGCCTCGACCAGCTCGCGCGTGGGCGCCACCGGCACGAGGTCGGGCTCGGGGAAGTAGCGGTAGTCCTCGGCGTCGGACTTCTCGCGGCCGCTCGTGGTCAGGCCGGTGTCCTCGTGCCAGTGCCGGGTCTCCTGCAGGATGGAGCCGCCGGACTGCAGGATGGCGCCGTGGCGCATCACCTCGTGGCGCACGGCCCGCTCGACCGACCGGAACGAGTTGACGTTCTTGGTCTCGGTGCGGGTGCCGAGCGGCACGGCGTCCTGGTCCTCCCCCACGAGGGCACGTGGGCGCAGCGACAGGTTGACGTCGGCGCGCATCGAGCCCTGCTCCATCTTGACGTCGGAGACGTCGAGGGCCTTGAGCAGGTCACGCAGGGCGGTGGCGTAGGCGCGGGCCACCTCGGGTGCCCGCTCCCCCGCCCCGGTGATGGGCTTGGTGACGATCTCGATGAGCGGGATGCCTGCGCGGTTGTAGTCGACGAGCGAGTGGTCGGCGCCCTGGATGCGCCCGGTCGCGCCACCGACGTGCAACGACTTGCCGGTGTCCTCCTCCATGTGCGCGCGCTCGATGGGCACCCGGAAGGTAGTGCCGTCGTCGAGGTCGACGTCGAGGTACCCCTCGAAGGCGATCGGCTCGTCGTACTGCGAGGTCTGGAAGTTCTTCGGCATGTCGGGGTAGAAGTAGTTCTTGCGCGCGAAGCGGCACCAGGTGGCGATCTGGCAGTTGAGCGCGAGGCCGATGCGGATGGCCGACTCCACCCCGATCTCGTTGACCACCGGCAGGGCCCCCGGCAGGCCGAGACAGACAGGGCAGGTCTGGGTGTTGGGCGCAGCCCCGAAGGTCGTCGAGCAGCCACAGAACATCTTGGTCGCCGTGCCGAGCTCGACGTGCACCTCGAGCCCCATGACGGGGTCGAAGTGGGTCAGGGCCTCGTCGTAGCCCATCAGCGTCTCGGGCTCACGCGTCGCGTGGGTGGTCATGTCACGCCTCCTTGGTCAGGTCGGGGGCCCGGGTCAGCAGGGGTGCGCCCCACCGCTCGAGGAGGGCGGCCTCGAGGGCGGCGCCGACGGCGTACAGGCGGTCATCCTGCAGGGCCGGGGCGAGGATCTGGATGCCCGTGGGCAGGCCGTCCTCGTCGGCGAGGCCGCTGGGCAGCGACATGCCCGGCACACCCGCGAGGTTGGCCGGGATGGTGGCGACGTCACCGCGGTACATGGCCATCGGGTCGTCGAGCTTCTCGCCCAGCTTGAACGCCGTGGTGGGGGCGGTCGGCGACAGGAGCACCTCGGCGCTGGCGAAGGCCCGGGTGAAGTCGTCGGCGATCAGCCGCCGTACCTTCTGGGCCTGGCCGTAGTAGGCGTCGTAGTAGCCGGACGACAGGGCGTAGGTGCCGAGGATGATGCGGCGCTTGACCTCGTCGCCGAAGCCGGCGTCACGGCTGGCGGCCATGACCTGCTCGGCGCTGGGGTCGTCGACCCCCGCCGGAGGCACCCGCCGGCCGTAGCGCATGGCGTCGAACTTCGCGAGGTTGCTCGAGGCCTCGCTCGGCAGGATGAGGTAGTAGGCGGCGAGCGCGAAGTCGAAGCTCGGGCAGTCGACCTCGATGACCTCGGCCCCCCGGTCGACGAGCAGTGCGACGGCTTCGTCGAACCTGGTCTGCACGCCGGCCTGGTAGCCCTCCCCGGTGAGCTGCTTGATCACCCCAACGGTCATGCCCGACACGTCGGCCCGACGGGCGGCCTGGACCACCGCGGGCACCGGGGCGTCGATCGAGGTCGAGTCGAGCGGGTCGTGTCCGGCCATCACCGCGTGCAGCAGAGCGGTGTCGAGCACCGAGCGCGCGCAGGGCCCGGCCTGGTCGAGGCTGGAGGCCAGGGCGACGAGGCCGTAGCGCGAGACGCCACCGTAGGTCGGCTTGGTGCCGACCGTGCCGGTCACCGCGGCCGGCTGGCGGATGGAGCCGCCGGTGTCGGTGCCGATGGCCAGGGGGGCCTGGAAGGACGCGACCACGCTGGAGCTGCCACCGCCGGAGCCGCCGGGGATGCGCTCGAGGTCCCACGGGTTGCGGCTGGGGCCGTAGGCCGAGTGCTCGGTCGACGAGCCCATGGCGAACTCGTCGAGGTTGGTCTTGCCGAGGATCGGCATGCCGGCCTCGCGCAGCCTGGTCACCACCGTGGCGTCGTACGGCGGGATCCAGCCCTCGAGGATGCGGCTGCCGCAGGTGGTGGGTACGCCCTTGGTGGTGAGGATGTCCTTGACCGCGATCGGCACACCGGCGAGCGGGTGCAGCTCGTCACCCGCCGCGCGGCGGGCGTCGACGGCGCGGGCCTGGGCGAGCGCGCCCTCGTGGTCGACGTGCAGGTAGGCGTGCACCAGCGCGTCGACGGCTTCGGTGCGGTCGAGGTGAGCCTGGGTCAGCTCGACCGCGCTCACCTCCCTGGCGGAGAGGAGGCTCGCCATCTCGGCGGCGCTGCGGCGGGTGAGATCGGTCGTCATCGGTGTGCCTTCGTCGTGCCTTCGTCGTGAACGGCGGTGGGAGCAGGTGGTCGTCAGTCCAGGTCGAGGATGCGCGGCACCGAGAAGCGCTGCTGCTCCTGCGCGGGGGCGCCCGAGAGCGCCTCAGCCGCCGTGAGGCTCGGGCGGGGCACGTCGGGCCGCGTGACATTGGTCAGCGGCAGCGGGTGCGACATCGGCTCGACCCCCTCGGTGGGCGCCTGCTGCACCTGGGCCACGGAGTCGAGGATCACGCCGAGCTCGCCGAGCATGCGGTCGAGCTCGTCGTCGCGCAGGTCGATGCGGGCCAAAGACGCCAGGTGGGCGACGTCGTCGCGGGTGAGAGCCATGGACGCCAGTCTAGGAGGTCGGGCCGCGGTCAGCGTGCGGCCCACCCGCCAACGGCTCAGTCGGAGGAGCCGGTCTCGAGCAGCCGTCGGAAGCCGTCCTCGTCGAGCACGGCAAGCCCCAGGTCCTGAGCCTTGTCGGCCTTGGAGCCGGCGTTCTCCCCCACCACGACGTAGTCGGTCTTCTTCGACACCGAGCCCGACGCCTTCCCTCCACGCACGAGGATGGCTTCCTTGGCCTCGTCGCGCGAGAAGCCGGGGAGCGACCCGGTGACGACCACGGTCACGCCCTCGAGGGTGCGCGGGACGGACTCGTCGCGCTCGTCGGTCATGACCACGCCGTCGCGCTGCCACTGGTCGACGATGGCCGCGTGCCACGGCACCTCGAACCACTGCGCCACGGCCTCGGCGATGATGGCGCCGACCCCCGCCACCTCGGCCAGCGTCTCGGGCCGCTCGCGCACCGCGGCGCGCAGGGCGTCCATGGAGCCGAACTCCTGCGCGAGCGCCCGCGCCGCGCTCGGACCGACGTGTCGGATGGAGAGCGCGACGAGGACCCGCCACAGCGGCTGCTGACGAGCCTGCTCGAGGTTGGCGACGAAGCGCAGACCGTTGGCCGAGAGCACCCGCCCGCCCACGACCGCGGCCGGCGGGTCGGTCTTCCGCGCGGACCGGGTGTAGAGCGGCACCTGGCGCAACGCGTCCTGGGTGAGGCCGAAGAGGTCTCCCTCGTCGGTCACGACACCGGCCTCGAGCAGCGCGACCGCCCCCTCCCAGCCCAGCACCTCGATATCGAACGCCCCTCGGCCGGCCAGCCCGGCGAGGCGCTCGCGCAGCTGGGCGGGGCAGGAGCGCGCGTTGGGGCAGCGGATGTCCTTGTCGCCCTCCTTCTCATGGGCCAGCGGCGTGCCGCACGAGGGGCAGTGGGTGGGCATGACGAACTCGCGCTCGGTGCCGTCACGCAGCTCGACGACCGGGCCGAGGATCTCGGGGATGACGTCGCCCGCCTTGCGCAGGACCACGGTGTCCCCGATGAGCACCCCCTTGCGGTGCACCTCGTCGGCGTTGTGCAGGGTGGCCCGCTCGACCGTGGAGCCGGCCACCAGCACCGGCTCCATGACCCCGAAGGGGGTGACCCTCCCGGTGCGCCCGACCCCCACCTGGATGTCGAGCAGCCGGGTGTTGACCTCCTCGGGCGCGTACTTGTAGGCGATCGCCCACCGGGGCGCCCGCGAGGTCGACCCAAGGCGACGCTGGAGCGCGACCTCGTCGACCTTGACCACCACGCCGTCGAGCTCGTGCTCGACGTCGTGCCGGTGCTCGCCGACCCGCTCGATGAACGCCAGCACCTGCTCGACCGTATCGACCACCCGGTAGTGCCTCGAGATCGGCAGGCCCCACTCGCGGAAGAGGGCGTAGGCCTCGGACTGTCGGGTCAGCTCCAGCCCCTCGCGCAGGCCGATGCCGTGCACCAGCATCCGCAGCCCCCGCTGCGCCGTCACCCGCGGGTCCTTCTGGCGCAGCGAGCCCGCGGCGGTGTTGCGCGGGTTGGCGTAGGGCGCCTTTCCCGCCTCGACAAGCGCGGCGTTGAGGTCACCGAAGGCCTCGGTCGGGAAGTAGACCTCACCGCGGATCTCGACCCGCCGGGGATGGTCGCTGCCCGCGAGCCGGTGCGGGATGCCCTCGATGGTGCGCACGTTCAGCGTGACGTCCTCACCGGTGCGTCCGTCACCACGGGTGAGGGCACGGGTCAGCCGCCCGTCCTCGTAGAGCAGGTTGACGGCAAGCCCGTCGATCTTCAGCTCGCACAGGTAGTGGGGCTCCGCCTGGGCGTCGCGTGCGACCCGGGCCGCCCACTCGCGCAGCTCGTCGGCGCTGAAGCAGTTGTCAAGGCTGAGCATCCGCTCGAGGTGGTCGACGGCCTGGAAGTCCGTGGAGAAGGCGGCGCCACCGACCTGCTGCGTCGGGCTCTGGGGCGTGCGCAGGCTGGGGTGCTCGTCCTCCAGCTCGCCGAGACGACGCATCAGCGCGTCGTACGCGCCGTCGCTGACGGTCGGCCGGTCCTGCACGTGGTAGGCGAACTGGTGACCGCGCGCCTGCTCGGCGAGCTCGGTCCACTCGTGGAGGGCCGCGGCGGGCACCCCCGTGCCAGCCTGCTGCGGCTCCGGCCACGTCTGTTCGTCGTCCTGCGCCTGGGCGTCGGTCTGGGCCACGACGTCATCCTGCCCGAGGCCACCGACACCCGTCGGCGTGCCTCGCGGGTGTGGCTTCACCTCGGGGCGCCGTGAAACGGTATAAATAGTGCAAGTCAGACACGCCGAGCTTGCTCGACATTTGGGAAACGTCCCTGCTGGCCCCAAACTAGTGTCGTGGGCACCGTCAACCCACGTCTCTGAAGTCCTCTCGGGAGTCGCCACTCATGCTGTTGACCGGTCACCGTGCTCGAACCGCCCTCGCCGGACTGTCGCTGGGCTGTGTCGCAGCGCTGACCGGCTGCTCCGTCGTGGCGCCGTCCAGCGCGGCCACCGCACCCACCGGCAGAGCCGGCCGGACGGGCAGCACCTCGACCCCCAGCCCGAGCACCACGCCCTCTGCGGCGGCGGTCCTCACCCCGAGCATCGCCTCCGGACGCACCGACGTGGCGGTGGACACCGTCGTGAAGGTGAGGGCGGCGAAGGGCACCGTCGCCGACGTGAAGATGACCTACAGGGACACCAGGACGGGTGCGACCGTGCCGGTCCAGGGCACCCTCGACCCAGCCGGATCCTCCTGGACCGCCGCGAGCCTGCTCGAGCCGGGGTCCAGCTACGACCTCGCGATGACCGGCAAGAACGTCGACGGCGCCACGACGACCACCCGGTCCGCCTTCACCACCCAGAAGCTCTCGCTCAAGGAGCAGATCTTCCCGACGATCGTCGGCGGCGGGACCGTCGGTGTCGCGATGCCCGTCATCGTCCGCTTCGACGTGCCCGTCACCGACCGCGCCTCGATCCAGCGCCACCTCAAGGTCACGTCCTCCCCGAGCCAACCCGGCACGTGGAGCTGGTTGTCGAACAACGAGGTCCACTACCGCCCCGCCACCTACTGGAAGCCGGGCACCACGGTCACGGTCGACGTCGACATCAACAGCGTGCCTGCCGGCAACGGCACCTACGGCCAGACGTCGGTCACCGGCGGCTTCACCGTCGGTCGCTCCGTGGTCATGAAGGCCGACCTCGCCACCGACCAGATGAGCGTGGTCATCGACGGCAAGGTCGCCAGGACCATCCCGGTCACCGGGGGCAAGGCCGGTTTCCTCTCGCGCAGCGGCACAAAGGTCATCATGGAGAAGTTCGCCCAGCTGCGGATGGACGCCAACACGGTCGGAATCGAGCCGGGCGACCCGAACTACTACGACATCCCCGCCGTGAAGTTCGCGATGCGTGAGACCAACTCCGGGGAGTTCCTCCACGCCGCGCCGTGGTCGGTGGCCAGCCAGGGCAAGGCCAACGTCAGCCACGGCTGCGTCGGCATGAGCACCGACAACGCGGGGTGGCTCTTCTCGCAGGTCAGGGTGGGTGACCCCGTCGTGGTCACCGGCACCACCCGCAGCCTCGAGCAGGGCAACGGCTGGACCGACTGGAACGTGTCCTACCCGCAGTACCAGAAGGGCTCCGCGCTCTGACCCCGGCGCTCGCCCCTGGCGGTCGTTCGCTAGTCGACGGCTCGCTCGGTGAGCTCCGTCGCGGACTCGATGGTCAGGCGGTGCGTACGACGAGCCGCCTCGTCCGACAGGGTCCCCAGGCCGCACGAGGGGGTCATCACCACCGCGTCGAGTGAGGCCAGCGGCAGGTCGAGACGCCGCCACTGCGCGACCATGGCGTCGGCGACCTCGTCCGGGGTGGTCGTTGCGGTCGAGGTCGTCGCGGTCGAGATCGTCGCGGTCGAGGTCGCGGGGTCGGTGGGGACGCACCCGGCGTACAGCGCGATCCCCTCGTCGACGGCGACCGCCACGCCCTCCCAGCCTCGAGGACCGAGCAGCGTGGTGTCGACGGCGATGCCGCCGCCGGTCTGCCGCAGCAGCGCCAGCGGCGCACCGGGGGCGCAGCAGTGCACCAGCGTCTCGCGACCACCCGCTCCCTCGAGCACCCCACGCAGAGCGGTGAGGGCGTCGGTCGGGTCGACGACGCGCACCCGGCCGTAGCCGGAGGCCGTCGGCAGCAGTCCCTCCAGTACGGCGGGGAGCGACGGCTCGTCGACCTGCAGCACGAGCTCGGCGCCCGGCACGAGCCGCTGGACCGTCGCGAGGTGCACCCGCACGCCCTCGGTGAGCGACTCGACCAGGTCGCGCGTCGCACCCTCGTCGACGAGCAGCCGCTCGCCCCGATGCAGCCAGATGCTGGCGGCGAGGCTCCAGGGACCCGTCACCTGCAGCTTGAGGCGCCCCGTCCAGCCGTCGTAGGCCTCCGCCAGCTCGTCGAGGTCCTGGGTCAGCATCGAGGCCGTGCGACCCGCGTCCCGCCCCGGCCGGTCGACCAGGCGCCACCCCGAGGGCTGCAGGTCGACGGGGAGGTCGACCAGCAGACCCGCCCCCCGACCGACCAGGTCGGCCCCCGGACCCCGCTGGGGCAGCTCGGGGAGGTAGGGCAGGCCCCGCACGTCGGGGGCCGGTGCCTCGTCGCGGGCAGGGCCCGGAACGGGCCCTTCGGCACCCAGCGACCCCAAGGTGTCCCTCACGAGACGGATGACCTCGCGGATGTCGGTGCCCGGCCAGGACCCGATACCGCTCGCCGTCGTCACCCTGCGACCCTACCCGCGACGGGGTCGGGTCGGTCGCCCATCATCAGCGGGCGGTGAGGCTCGACTGCTTGTGGGCGGCGCGGGCCCCGCTCTTGCTCGACTCGACGATCCAGTAGGGGTCGTCGTCGGTGGGCCGGAACTGCTGGCCCTCGAAGATGAAGTCGTCGGTGCGCCTCTCGAGGGCTCGGCCGTGGGTCGGCCCCTGCGGGGTGTTCCAGGACACCTGCGTGCCCGTGCGGATCGAGGTCATGCGAGGGGTCGTACCCACCGCAGGCCCGGGGTGAACCCGCACTCACCGCTGGGTGTCGTGGGCCCTGACGAGACGCGGGCCAGCGACGCTGCGCCAGGCCTCGTCGACCAGCTGCTCGACCCGGTCCCACTCCGGGCCGCGGTCGATCCACATGCCGATCCACCCTCGCGCCCCGACGTAGGGGGGCCGGAAGAACAGCGACGGGTCGTCCTCGAGCAGGTGCCGTTGGACGCCGTCGTGGGCGGCCGCCCAGAACGCGACCCGGTCGTCGTGGTGGTGGTCGGCGAAGACCACGAACATCCGCTTGTTGCCGATGAACCAGGCCGGCTCACCGTGGCTCGGCCGTTCGACGGTGCGGGGGAAGCCCAGGCAGAGCTTGCGCATCGAGCGCACGAGCTCGTGCTCGCGCACGTCGGACCCGTGGTCCACGTCATCCACCTACCCGTCCACACACCCCGCCCCCGAGACCCCGACCACGGCACCCTACTCCGCCCTGGGGGAGGTGCGGTAGAAGTCCCCGAACCCTCCCGGTCCCTGTGCGCTCACCGCTCGGTCTCGTTGTGGCGCGGCCCCATCCGTGCGCGCCAGCCGGGTGTCGAGCTGCCGCACCAGTCAGTCCGGGGCGCGGCCGGTCTCGGTGATCGTGGCCGAGCCGATCACCCGGGTGCCGTCGTACAGGACCACCGACTGCCCGGGAGCCACCCCCCGCACCCGCTGCTGCAGCCGCACCTGCAGGCGCTCTCCCTCCGCCCAGGCCGTTGCCGTCACCTCTTCCCCGTGGGCGCGCAGCTGGGCACCGACCTCGACCACCCCCTCGGGGGCTGGACCGCACCACCGGGCGTGGTCGCCGACCACGAGGTCGACCCCCAGGAGGTCGGCGGTGCCGATGACCACGGTGTTGGTGGGCGCCTCGACGCGCACGACGAAACGCGGGTCACCGTCGAGGCTGCTGCGTTCGAGCCCGAGCCCGCGACGCTGTCCGACGGTGAATCCGTAGGCACCGGCGTGCCGTCCGACCACGGAGCCGTCGACGTCGACGACGTCACCCGGCTGCTCGCCCAGCTCTCGGGTCAGCCAGGCCCGGGTGTCTCCGTCGGGGATGAAGCAGACGTCGTGGCTGTCGGGCTTGCGCGACACCGCGAAGCCACGGTCGGCGGCCTCCTCGCGGACCTGCGGCTTGAGGGTGTCTCCGAGAGGGAAGAAGGCCCGGGCCAGCTGCTCGGCGTCGAGGACACCGAGCACATAGGACTGGTCCTTCGCGGGGTCGACCGCGCGGTGCAGCTCACGGGACCCGTCG
Source organism: Actinomycetota bacterium (assembly GCA_030853445.1). Taxonomy (GTDB): domain Bacteria; phylum Actinomycetota; class Actinomycetes; order Actinomycetales; family Dermatophilaceae; genus Lapillicoccus. The sequence continues at coordinate 38,937 of JALYVC010000332.1, forward strand.
GCGTGCTCGACGACCTGGGCGTAGTGGCCGGTGGCGACGGCGTCGAACCCGAGAGCGACCGCCTTGTCGAGCAGGGCCGCGAACTTGATCTTCTCGTTGCACCGCAGGCACGGGTTGGGGGTCCGGCCGGCGGCGTACTCCCGGGTGAAGTCCTCGATGACGTCACGTCGGAACCGGGCACTGAGGTCCCACACGTAGAAGGGGATGCCGAGCACGTCGGCGACCCGGCGGGCGTCGCCGGCGTCCTCGATCGTGCAGCACCCACGGGCGCTGTCGCGCAGGGTCGCGGCGTTCTGGCTGAGCGCGAGGTGGACACCCACGACCTCGTGCCCCGCCTCGATCATCCGGGAGGCAGCCACCGCCGAGTCGACGCCACCGCTCATCGCGGCGACCACCCGCATCAGCGGAGCCCCGCCGCACGGCGGGCCCGTTCGAGCGCGGCCGGCAGGGCGGCGAGGAACGCGTCGACGTCGTCGTCGTCGGTCGTGCGCCCCAGCGTCACCCGCAGGGCTCCGCGGGCCTCGTCGGCCGAGAGCCCCATCGCGAGCAGGACGTGGCTGGGCTGGGGAACCCCTGCCTGGCAGGCGGACCCCGTGGAGCACTCGACCCCTGCTGCGTCGAGCAGGTAGAGCAGGGAGTCACCCTCACATCCCGGCACGAGCAGATGGGCGTTGCCGGGCAACCGCCGGCTGAGGTCGCCCGCCCTCCAGAACCCGCCGGGACGGATGCCGCCGCCCAAGGCGACGGCGCTCTCGACGAGACGGTCGCGCAGGGCTCCCAGCCGCTCCGCCTCCGTATCGACCTCGGCGACCGACTCGGTGAGCGCCACGGCGAAAGCGCGGATGGCGGCCGCGTCGAGGGTGCCGCTGCGCACACCACGCTCTTGTCCTCCACCGTGGCTGAGGGGGACGAGGGCGGCGTCGCGCTTGAGCACCAGAGCGCCCACGCCCACTGGCCCACCGAGCTTGTGGGCGCTCACCGAGAGCAGGTCGACCCCGCTGGCCGCGACGTCGACCGGGAGGTGGCCGACGGCCTGCACGGCATCGCTGTGGAGCGGGATGCCGTGCGCGTGGGCCACCTGCGCGATCGACTCGACGTCCTGCACGGTGCCGACCTCGTTGTTCGCCCACATCACTGAGATCAGCGCGACCGACCCGGCGTCGGCGTCGACGGCGCGGCGTACGGCGTCGGGAGTCACGACCCCGTCGCCGTCCGGGGGGACCCAGGTGACCCGGGCTCCCTCGTGCTCGACGAGGAAGTCGACCGTGTCGAGCACCGCGTGGTGCTCGACACCGCTCACCACGAGCCGGTCGCGCTGCGGGTCGGCATCTCGCCGGGCGGCGAACGTGCCCCACAGCGCGAGGTTGTCGGCCTCGGTGCCACCGGAGGTGAAGACCACCTCGCTGGGGCGCGCGCCGAGGCCTGCCGCCACCTGCTCGCGCGACTCCTCCACCACCCGCCGGGCGGCGCGACCCGAGGTGTGAAGGGACGAGGCGTTGCCCGTGCGCGTCAGGGCCTCGCTCATCGCCGACACCGCAGACGCACGCATGGGCGTCGTCGAGGCGTGGTCGAGGTAGTGGGACACACCGCCAGTCTAGGTTTCGCCCGGACGCCGTGCCGACCTCGAGCGCCTCGTCGGTCCGACACCCGGTCCCCGGCCTGCGTCGTGAGCAGAAGAACGACAGGTTCTGCATTCTGGGGGTGAATTGAAGATGACCATTCAACCGACATCATCCGAATGGCCGATGCGTCGTCCACCGAATACCGGGAACTTGGGGAAAAGATGCCGATGGCGCTACAGCAGTTTCTCAGCAAGTATTCGACTACGAGGTTCGAGCGCCTGCCCGGAGCACGCTTCACGGTCACCCGCTCGCCGTCTCGAAGGACCTACCCCCACGCACCCCCACACACACGAGCCGCCCGCCCGCGATCGGCTCGCTTCGAAAGGTGACGACTCCATGCGCAGCACCCGGACTGCACCGACCCCCACTCGGACCCTCCTGATCGCCGCCCGCGCTCGCCAGAAGCAGACGAACATCCGCCCGACCCACGGCACCACCGGATGCCGCGACGTGTCGATGTACCGTCCCTCCAGCACCAGGCTCCAGACCCAGATGCCGTGGTAGTGGTCGTCACGGCGTAGGCCTCGAGGCTGGGTCAGGGCTGGGTCATGGGCGAGCGTCCCCGGCCAGGAGCGCCATGTCGTGCACGTCGAACCACCGGCCGTCCCGTCGTCCCGCGTCGCGTCGCACGCCCTCCAGCCGGAACCCACACCGGAGGTAGACCGTGATCGCCGCTGCGTTGTCGGCGTTGACCTCGAGCGCCAGGCGGTGCAGCCCGAGGGGGCCGAGCGCGAAGTCGCGCACGAGGCGCGTGGCCTGGGTGCCGTAGCCGAGGCTGAAGACCTCGGGGCCGCTGAGGGCGATCCTGAAGGTCATGGCCTCGACGTCCTCGTCCAGCTCCATCAGCACGACCTCACCGATGACGGCGTCGTCTGCCGTCCGCACGATGGCCCAGTCTGCGCGGTCCTCGCGGGAGGCCGCCTTGGCCAGGCCGGCCCGCACCTGCTCCCGGGCGAACTGGTGCATGGTGCCGCTGCCGGCCCGCACGTCCTCATCGACGAACATCGGCCACAGCCCGTCGAGGTGCTGGACCCCCATCGGCTCGAGGCGCACGCCGGTGCCGGTGAGAACGGGCTGGTGGGTCAGGAGGAGGAGGTCGAGCACGGGCCCAGCCCAGCAGCAAAGCGCGCCGACGGCAAGCAACGCGCCGTGCCCGGTGACGACGCGCTCTCGCGGGTCACCCCGCGGGGCACGCCCGATCGGTCAGAGCGCGCCCACGCCGACGGGTGAGCCGTTGCCGCTCGGGGCGTCGTACCCCACCACCCCGCGGCAGAGGTAGTCACCGCCGCAGAACCCGTTGCCACCGCCGACGACGTCGTGCAGGGAGGCGCGTCCCGTGTAGGTCCGGTCCGCAGTGTCCAGTGCGGGCGCATTGCCCGCCAGCCCCGATCATGCCCGCCACGAGAGGAGCCGACAGGCTCGTGCCGCCCACCACGATCCATGCGCTCGACGGGCCGAGCCCGAAGGTGTCGTAGACGGCCAGACCCGTGCGGGGGTCCGCCACGGCTGAGACGTCGGCGACGGTGCGCATCGGGCAGTGGGTGTCCTTCTGCCAGGCAGGCTTCGCGACGTAGGCCGAGCAGCTGCTGCCGGCGCCGCCCCACACCTTCTCCTGCCAGGCACCCGCCCGGTGGCTCAGGGTCGTGCCACCGACCGCGACCGACGAGGGCAGCACCGCCGGGAAGGAGGCGGTCGTGAAGCCGTAGTCCCCCGAGGACACGACCTGGGCCACACCCGGGTGGGTGTAGTAGTCGCGGGCGAAGCGCTGCATCCCCGCGAACTCGTCGGTGCCGTAGGAGTTGTCGACGATCTTGGCTCCGAGGGCGACCGCCCGGTTGACCGCCGCCCCGATGTCCCTCAGCGACGCGCTGTCGGCCTCGACGAGCAGGATGCGGCACCGCGGGCACGCGGCACTGACGGCCTGGGTGTCGAGGGCCGTCTCGAGCCCCCGCCCCGGGTCCGGTGCGGGTAGCTGCTGGCCACCGCGCCGGTCGACCTTGCGGAAGCACCCGGAGGCGCTGGTGCAGGCCGGGAGACCCCAGGTGCGGCGCGCGACGGCGAGGTCGGCCTCGATGTTCGGGTTGTCGTAGGCGCCGACGATGGCGACCGTCTGCCCTGCGCCCGCGCTGGGGTCGAGGCCGTAGGCGGCCTGGACGTCGGCCGGACCATAACCCTCGCTGGGTCCGGTGGCCCGCGAACCGGTCGAGGCGGGGGCCATGGCTCCGGAACCGGGCAGCCACTGGGCCAGGCAGCAGACCGAGCCGGCTCTCGCGCTGCTGCAGGC
>JALYVC010000095.1 GCA_030853445.1 Actinomycetota bacterium
CCCCGCGACGACCTCCTGATCGCCTCGGCGGCGAACCCCCGCCTGCGCGCCCTCGTCTCGCTGCGGCGTCGCCGCACTCGGGAGGAGACCGGCACCACCCTCGTCGAGGGGCATGAGGAGCTGGCCCTCGCGCTCGACTCGGGGGTCGTCCCGCGCACCGCCTATGTCTGCCCCGAGCTCTTCAGTCCCGCCGGTATGGCTGGGTCGCAGGACATCGGCCGTCAGGACGACCTGGTGAGCCGGATGCGCACCTTGGGCACCGAGGTGGTGCAGCTGAGCCGTACGGCGTTCGAGAAGGTCGCCTACCGCGAGGGGCCCGACGGCCTGCTCGCGGTCGTCGCCGCGGTGGGGCAGCCGGTGGGCGCCCTGGGCGTCGGACCCAGCGACCTGGTGCTGCTGGCGCAGGGCGTCGAGAAGCCCGGCAACCTCGGGGCGATGCTGCGCACGGCCGATGCCGCCGGGTGTCAGGCCGTCGTGGCGGCCGACCCGGTCACCGACTGGGGCAACCCCAACGTGGTGCGGGCCAGCAAGGGCACCGTCTTCTCGCTGCCCTTGGGCGCCGGGTCCACCCGCGAGACGCTCGACTGGTTGCAGGGCAACGGGGTCCGCCTCGTCGTGACCACTCCCGAGACGAGCACCCTGCACACCGACGTGAGCTACCGGGGTCGGGTGGCGATCGCCGTCGGGTCGGAGAAGCACGGCGCCGACGACGTGCTGCTCGCGGCCGCCGACGAGCGCGTGCGCATCCCGATGCAGGGGCGGGCGAACTCCCTCAACGTGTCGGTCTCCGCGGCGGTGGTCCTCTACGAGGCGGTGCGTCAGCGGGGTTCTCGCTAGACGGGTCGTGGTCCGTGGTCGGCCGCCGCGACGCGCGCGGCCGGGCGCGGAGCCCTGCAGGGGGTGGTCAGGGGCACCCCGTTGCGTGTGTCACGATGTGTGCATGCGGGTCGATCACGTCTCCTACGCTGCGGAGCACGACGGTGTCCAGGCCACGGCTGAGCGGATCGGAAAGCTCATCGGGGTCACGCCGGTGAGCGGTGGGGTCCACCCGCGCTTCGGCACCCGCAACATCGTGCTCCCGCTCGCCCACGAGCGGTACGTCGAGGTGGTCGAGTGCCTCGACCACCCCGCGTCCGACAAGGCGCCGTTCGGTCAGGCCGTCAAGGCCCGCTCCGCGATGGGCGGTGGTTGGCTGGGCTGGGTCGTGCAGGTCGACGACATCACCTCGGTCGAGAAGCGGCTCGGGCGCCAGGCGGTCGACGGCAACCGGCACCGTCCCGACGGGGTCGAGCTGCGGTGGCGCCAGATCGGTATCAAGGGCCTGATGAGCGACCCGCAGCTGCCCTACTACATCCAGTGGGCCGACCTCGATCTCCATCCCTCGAGCGGAGCGCAGACCGAGGTCAACATCGACTCGCTGCAGATCGCCGGCGACCCCCAGCGCGTCGCCGAGTGGCTCGGGCTCCCGGCGAGCCGCACCTCGACGGTCATCGACTTCGACTTCGTCGCCCCGCGGGGAACCCCCGGGCTGCTGTCGGTGACGTTCTCCACCCCCGACGGCCCAGTGGTCATCTGACTGGGGCCGGTTCGTGCGCGGCCCGGCTGAGCCGGACGCCGCGCCGGCGGTCGGACGCGGTGCCCCCAGAAACCGAGAGGGCTGGTCCCTCTGGCAGCGAGGTGCGTCGGTACCGCACCCCGGAAATCGGCAGTGACCGTCACGGGCCCTGATGATGGCGGCCAGTCTCTGGTTCGGGCGGTAGACGGTCGGGTCGTGGACCACGAACGCCCCGGTGCCCGGGTCGCAGCCGTGCAGCCGGATCCGCGTATCGGGGTCGGCCAGCCACGCTGTCACGGCGAGGTCTTCACCGGTCGGCCCGGGCGACTCTTGCTCTCAGCCGCCGCCGGTCGTCGCGCTCACGAATGACCTGCTCCCGTCTCACGCCGGGTGAGCGCCTCGGTGCCCAGGGCCGAGATGACGCCGAGTTTGCTCGTGGCCGCCTGAACCACCTCGACGACGGCCAGGGCAACAGCCGCACCGAGCGCCAGGAGGTCCGTGTGGAGGCGCTGCCTCAGACCTGCCTCAGCCCTGGGGGAGCCTCGTCTCAGACCTGCCTCAGCCCCGGGGGAGCCTCGCCGGCGGCCGCGAGACCAGCGTGCCCGCGCTGATGAACGGCTCGAGCGCCTTGAGCAGCTTCTGCTGGTTGCGGCTGCAGAGGTCGACCGACCAGACCGTCTCCTTGAAGGAGAACGTCACCGTCTCTGCCCCGTCGCTGCCATCGAGGTCGTCGGTCACGGTCACGATCGTTCGCTGGGCCATGCCTCATGGTGACAGAGACGGGGAGAGGGACCGCCCGACGACGCGCCCGGGCCAGCGACCACCCGACCCAGCGGCCGACCAGGCCCGCCGGCCCGGCACGCACGCGGCCCGGCCGCGACCCACTCAGCGCAGGTAGTCGACCAGCTGGGGCGCCGCCCCGACATACGACGCCGGGGTCATCGCCGTCAGCCGCGCGGCGACGTCGTCCGGCAGCCCGAGGCCCGCGACGAACCCCCGCAGGTCGTCGCCGGTGATCCGCCTTCCTCGCGTGAGCTCCTTGAGCCGCTCGTAGGGGTTGTCCATGCCGGCCACCCCCTGGGCCGCGAGCGCGCGCATCGCTGACTGGACCGCCTCGCCGAGCACCTCCCAGTTGGCGTCGAGGTCGGCGGCCATCGACGCTGGCAGGGCGTCGAGACCGGCGAGACCGCGAGAGACGTTGTCGAGAGCCAGCATCGAGTGTCCGAAGGCCGAGCCGATGTTGCGCTGCATCGAGCTGTCGGTGAGGTCGCGCTGCAGTCGTGACTGCACGAGCGTCGAGGCCAGCACGTCGAGCAGGGCGTTGCTCACCTCGAGGTTGGCCTCCGCGTTCTCGAAACGGATCGGGTTGACCTTGTGGGGCATTGTCGAGCTGCCGACCGTGCCCTGGCCCCGCACCTGCGCGAAGTAGCCCATCGAGATGTAGGTCCACACGTCGGTGCAGAGGTTGTGCAGCACGCGGTTGAAGCGCGCCATGTCGGAGTAGAGCTCGGCCTGCCAGTCGTGGCTCTCGATCTGCGTCGTGAGCGGGTTCCACGTCAGCCCGAGACCCTCGACGAACGCCTTGCTCACCGCGGGCCAGTCGGCGCCGGGAACCGCAGCCAGATGGGCACCGTAGGTGCCGGTCGCGCCGTTGAGCTTGCCGAGGTAGTCGGCCGCCGCGATGCGCCGCAGCTGCCGACGCAGCCGGTACGCGAGCACCGCGAGCTCCTTGCCCAGCGTCGTCGGAGTGGCCGGCTGGCCGTGGGTGTGCGCGAGCATCGGCACGTCGCGCAGGTCGCGCGCGAGGTCGGCGACCTGGTCGACGAGGGCCGTGGCCCGGGGCAGCCAGACCTCCCGCACGCCCCCCTGCACCATGAGGGCGTAGGACAGGTTGTTGACGTCCTCGCTCGTGCAGGCGAAGTGGATCAGCTCGGAGAGCCCGCGGTCGACGTCCGCGGGGGCGACGACCCCCAGCCGGCGCTTGAGGAAGTACTCGACCGCCTTCACGTCGTGCACGGTCTCGCGCTCGATCTCGGCGAGCTCGGCCACCTCGTCGGTGCCGAAGGCGGAGACGTAGTCCCGCAGGGTGGCCTTCTCGGTGGTCGTCAGGTGCCGCACGCCCGGCACGACATCATGGTCGGTGAGGTGGACCAGCCACTCGACCTCGACGTGCACCCGCGTGCGGTTGAGTGCGGCCTCCGACAGGTGCTCGACCAGAGGGGCGACCGCCGCGCGGTAGCGGCCGTCGAGCGCCCCGAGGGCGATCGGGGGGACGGCATCGGCGAACGGCGTGGCACTGGGGCTCATGGTCACAGTCTCCCAGAGCGCGACCCGCTTCTCGCACGCCCGCAGGCAGGCCGGGTGCCCACCGCCCGGACGGCCGGGCCGGCGGGGTCAGGGATGGTCTCGTAGCAGGGCCAGGAGCTGCTCGGGTCGGTCTGCGACGACCAGGGTGTCGAGGGCCGGGCGGCGCACGAAGCCCGCGTCGGTCATCCCGGCCAGTGCCTCGAGCAGGGGCCGCCAGTAGCCGGCGGTGTCGTAGAAGGCGACGGGCTTGTCGTGGTAGCCCAGCTGCTGCCAGGTCCACACCTCGAAGATCTCCTCGAGGGTGCCCGCCCCTCCGGGGAGGGCGACGAACGCGTCGGCGCGAGAGGCCATCTCGGCCTTGCGCTCGTGCATCGTCTCGACGGTGACCAGCTCGGTGAGGCCCTGGTGGGCGAGCTCACGCTCGTGCAGCGCCCGGGGGATGACGCCGACGACCTCACCGCCTTCGGCCAGGACGGCGTCGGCGACCAGGCCCATCAGCCCGACGTGCGCGCCGCCGTAGACGACGCCGATCCCCGAGGTCGCGAGGTGCCGCCCGAGCTCGGTGGCCGCCGAGGCATAGCGCGGGTCGTGGCCCGAGGCCGAGCCGGTGAAGAGCGCGACGCGGTGCAACGCCCTCACGGGTGGGTCTCCGACCTGTCCAGCCGCGCGCGCAGCTGCGCGACGAGCCCGTGGCAGGCGGCCTCGACCTCGCGGTAGCAGCGCTCGAAGTCCGTGGCGTCGCCGTGCCAGGGGTCGGCGGTCTCGAGGTCGCCACTGGCGACCGCAGCCGGGTCGAACTCCCGCAGGAGGCGGATGCGGGCGCGCTCCTGGTCGGTGCGGGCCAGCGCGGCGAGCGTCTGCACGTGCCCGGAGTCGGCGGCGAGCACGAGGTCGCGGCCGTCGAACCACCCGGGGGTGAACTGCTGCGCGACGTGACGGCTTCCGTCGTGACCGTGGCTCGCGAGCGTCCTCACCGTGCGGGGGTCGGCGCCGTCACCGACGTGCCAGGAACCGGTGCCGGCCGAGTCGACGGTGACCGCCCCGGCGAGCCCGGCCTCGTCGAGCAGGTCTCGCAGGACGACGTCGCCCATCGGCGAGCGGCAGATGTTTCCCGAGCAGACGAAGGTGACGTGCAGCCGCGGAGCTCGGTCAGATGCAGGAACGGACACCCCCTGATCCAACCAGTGGCCTCGGACCCCTCCTGATCCGCCCCTCGAGACGCGACGCCCGACCGCCGGGCAGCCGGGTGCCGGCGTAGCTCAGCCCGCGTCGTCGTACCCGTGGGGGTTGGCGCTCTGCCAGCGCCACGTGTCGGCGCACATGTCGTCGATGGTCTTCGTGGTGTGCCAGCCGAGCTCGGCGTTGGCCCGGGCCGGGTCGGCCCAGTAGGCGGGCAGGTCTCCCGCTCGCCGTCCCACGACGTCGTACGGTACGGGGCGCCCGCTGGCCCGCTCGAAGGCGTGGATGACCTCGAGCACGGAGGTGCCCGTGCCGGTGCCGAGGTTCCACGTGCGCACGCGCTGGTCGGCCGCGGCGTCGGCGATGACGTCGAGCGCGGCCACGTGACCGGCGGCGAGGTCCTCGACGTGGATGTAGTCGCGCTCGCAGGTGCCGTCGGCCGTGTCGTAGTCGGCGCCGAAGACCTGCAGGCGCTCGCGGCGCCCGACCGCGACCTGGGCGATGAAGGGCATGAGGTTGTTGGGGATGCCCTGCGGGTCCTCGCCGATCTGCCCGGACGGGTGGGCGCCCACGGGGTTGAAGTAGCGCAGGATCGCGATTCGCAGCGACTCGTCGATCGCGCCGACGTCACGCAGGACGTGCTCGATCATCACCTTGGTGCGCCCGTAGGGGCTCGAGGCCGAGAGTGGCTCGTAGTCCTCGTGGTAGGGGATGGGCGCGTCGTCGCCGTAGACCGTCGCCGACGACGAGAAGACGAGGGTCGAGCAGCCGTGGCGACGCATGGCTCGCAGCAGCGAGAAGGTCGACTCGAGGTTGTTCTCGTAGTACTCCAGCGGGATCTGCACGCTCTCACCCACGGCCTTGAGCCCCGCGAAGTGGATGACGGCGTCGATCTTCTCCGTGGCGAAGAGCGCTTCCGTCTTGTCCTTGTCGGTGAGGTCGAAGGCGTGCACCGGGATGGACTCTCCGGAGAGCGACTCGAGCCGCCCGATGACCGCGGGCTTGGCGTTGCCGAAGTTGTCGACGACGACCACGTCGTGGCCGGCGGCGATGAGCTGGAGGACGGTGTGCGAGCCGATGTAGCCGGCACCACCGCTTACGAGGACGCGCATGCGCCCACCGTATGCCGTGCCGCCCGGCGGGCGGGCGCGGCTCGGCCGGGTGGGCAACGACGAGGACGGGGTCACGGGCTCAGGACGGGGGCTGCTGCTGCCGGGACTCGAGGTCCCGCAGGGCCAGGCGCAGGGCGTCGAGCTCGTCGGCGGACGAGGCGTCGAGGAAGTGCAGCAGGGCCGACCGTCGCGCCGTGGCGTCGAGGGGGGCCAGGGTGGTGCGCAACGCGTCGGCGGTGAGCCGGTCTCGGCTGGCCGCCGCCGTGTAGCGCCAGGCCCGCCCGTCGCGCACCCGGTGGACCAGGCCCTTCTTCGCGAGCCGGTCGAGCACGGTCATCAGCGTCGTGTAGGCCAGGTCGCGCTGCGCGCCGATCACCTCGTGCACCTCGCGCACGGTGACCCCGGTGACCCCGGTGACCCCGGCGCCACCGGCGTTGACCCCCCCGGCTGAGGTGGCCGGGGCTGCGTCCCCGGTGGTCGCCCAGAGGTGGTCCATGACGGCACGCTCGAGGTCACCGAGGTGTCCGCTCGACAGGGGGCTCACGACGGCCGACCGGCGAGGGTGACGACCCGGTCGACCAGGCCCTCGGGGACGGCGTCGTGGCTCACGAGCACGACGGTACGCCCAGCCGTGGCGAGGTCGAGGTCGGTGAGCACCGCCCGGGCCGTGGCCGGGTCGAGGTGGGCCACCGGCTCGTCGAGCAGCAGCACCTCCCGCTCCGAGACCAGCGCCCGCGCCAGGCCCAGCCGGGCGCGCTCACCACCGGAGACCCCGCGGCTGCCGATGCCGAGGCGGGTGTCCAGGCCGTCGGGCAAGCCTGCCCACCAGGAGCCCAGACCGGCCTGGGCCAGACCCTCGACCAGCCGGGCGTCGAGGGCGTCGTCGCTCAACGGCTCCGGCTGGGGCCGGGCGACCCGAAGGTTCTCGCGCAGCGAGGTCGCGAGGATCCACGGCTCGTCGTTCACGACCGCGACCCGGGAGCGGACGGCGTCGAGGGGAAGGTCGCGCACGTCGCGCACGCTGCGGGCGGCGCGCTCGTCGTGCCCGTTGTGCGCGTCCCGCGCGGAGCCCATGAGGTAGCGCCCGGTCGCCGGGTCGAGGTGACGGGCGAGCACGGCGAGCAGGGTCGACTTGCCGCTGCCGTTGGCCCCGGTGACGAGGGTGCGCGACCCGGGGGTCAGACGCAGGTCGAGGGGGGCCAGGTCGTAGTGGGTGGCTGCGGTGGCGGGGGCTTGATCGGCGTCCCGCTCCCATGCGGCACCGACGCAGGTCAGCTCGAGCTCCGGCACCCCGGCGGGGACCTGCGCCGTGGTCGCGCCCCCGGTGGCCTCCGGTCCAGCGCGCGGCACCGGTGCGACGGCGGGTCGGCGGCCCAGGAGGTGGGAC
>JALYVC010000335.1 GCA_030853445.1 Actinomycetota bacterium
TCCTCGTCCTGACGGGCCAGCTCCTGGGCCCAGTAGAGCGCGAGGTAGAAGTGGCTGCCGCGGTTGTCGATGGTGCCGAGCCGGCGCCCGGGCGACTTGTTCTCGTCGAGGAAGGTCGCGGTCGCCCGGTCGAGCGCCGTCCCGAGCAGACGGGCCCGGTCGTTGCCCTCCGTGGTCCCGAGGTAGTCGAGGCTCGCTGCGAGAGCAAGGAACTCGCCCAGGCTGTCCCATCGCAGGTAGTCCTCCTCGACCAGCTGCTGCACGTGCTTGGGCGCCGACCCGCCGGCGCCGGTCTCGAAGAGGCCACCACCGTTCATCAGCGGCACGACCGAGAGCATCTTGGCGCTGGTGCCCAGCTCGAGGATGGGGAAGAGGTCGGTGAGGTAGTCACGCAGCACGTTGCCCGTGACCGAGATCGTGTCCTCCCCACGACGGATCCGCGTCAGCGTCGCGGCCGTCGCCTCGGTCGGGGTCTGGATGCTGATGTCGAGGCCCTCGGTGTCGTGGTCGGGCAGGTAGGCGTTGACCTTGGCGATCACCTGGGCGTCGTGTGCCCGCGACGAGTCGAGCCAGAAGATCGCCGGCGTCTGCGAGGCACGGGCCCGGGTGACGGCCAGCTTGACCCAGTCGCGCACCGGCGCGTCCTTGGTCTGGCAGGCGCGCCAGATGTCGCCGGCCTCCACGTCGTGGGTCATCAGCACGGTGCCGGCCGCATCGACGACCTCGACCCGCCCGGGCGCTGTGATCTCGAACGTCTTGTCGTGCGAGCCGTACTCCTCGGCCTTCTGGGCCATCAGACCGACGTTGGGCACCGAGCCCATCGTCGTGGGGTCGAACGCACCGTGGGCCCGACAGTCGTCGATGACGACCTGGTAGACCCCGGCGTACGACGAGTCGGGCAGCACCGCCAGGGTGTCGGCCTCGGCCCCGTCGGGGCCCCACATGTGGCCCGACGTGCGAATCATCGCCGGCATGGAGGCGTCGACGATGATGTCGCTCGGCACGTGCAGGTTGGTGATCCCCTTGTCGGAGTTGACCATCGCGAGGGCCGGGCCCTCGGCGAGACCGCGGTCGAAGGCCGCCTTGATCTCGGCTCCGTGCTCGAGCCCGTCGAGCCCGGCGAGGATGACCCCCAGCCCGTTGCTGCCGTCGAGGCCGGCAGCGACCAGCTCGGCGCCGTACTGCGCGAAGACGTCGGCGAAGTAGGTGCGTACGACGTGGCCGAAGATGATCGGGTCGGAGACCTTCATCATCGTGGCCTTGAGGTGCACCGAGAAGAGGACACCCTCCGCCTTGGCGCGGGCCATCTGCTGCCCCAGGAAGGCGTCGAGGGCTGCGGCACGCATGACCGTCGCATCGACGATCTCGCCCTGCAGGACCGTGAGACCCTCCTTCAGCGCCGTCGTGGTGCCGTCCGTGCCGACGAAGCGGATGGTGAGGCTGTCGTCCTGGGCCAGGGTGACCGACTGCTCGCACGCGGCGAAGTCGTCACTGCCCATGGTCGCCACGTTGGTCTTGGAGTCGGGGCTCCAGGCTCCCATGGAGTGGGGGTGCTTGCGGGCGTACCCCTTGACGGACGCCGGGGCGCGACGGTCGGAGTTGCCTTCGCGCAGAACGGGGTTCACGGCCGAGCCCTTGACCTTGTCGTAGCGGGCACGCACGTCGCGCTCCTCGTCGGTGCGGGGCTCGTCGGGGTAGTCGGGCAGCGCGATGCCCTGCGACTGCAGCTCGGCCACAGCGGCCTTGAGCTGTGGGGTCGAGGCCGAGACGTTGGGCAGCTTGATGATGTTGGCCTCGGGCGTCGTCGCCAGCTGGCCGAGCTCGGACAGGGCGTCTGGCTGCTGCTGCTCCGGCGGGAGCAGGTCGGAGAAGGTCGCGATGATGCGGCCTGCGAGCGAGATGTCACGGGTCTCGACCTCGACGCCGGCGGCCGCGGCATACGCCTCGATGACCGGGAGGAAGGAGTAGGTCGCCAGCAGCGGCGCCTCGTCGGTGAGCGTGTAGATGATCGTGCTCATGGGTGTTGTCGCTCCTGCTCGTCGGTGGCCCTCGAGGTGGTCGAACGGGCCCGTGTGAGGGTGGTGGCCTCCGTCCCGGACGCCGATGACCTGTGCCCAGCCTAGCGTCTATCTTGACGTCAAGATAGTTGCCGTCGACCCGCGACGCCATGTCAGGCGTCACGTCCGGCCCGCTGGCGATAGCCTCCCGGCATGAGTCCCGTGCCCCCTGCGGCCACCGCGAAGACGACGTCCGGAGACACCCCGGTCCGCCCCCTGGTCCGTCCGCTCGGCAAGCGCCTCGGAGCCGAGGCCGTGGGCAGCTTCTTCCTCGTCTTCGCCGGGGTGGGCACCGCGGTATTCGGGCTGCGCCAGACCGACCCCGGCGGGCTCACCGACCCGATGTCCGCGCAGGTCGGGGTGGGCAACCTCGGTGTCGCACTCGCCTTCGGCCTCGCCTTCGTGGCCGTCGCGTATGCCGTGGGCAGCGTCTCCGGTGGCCACTTCAACCCCGCCGTGACCATCGGCCTGTGGGCAGCCCGGCGCTTCGACGTCGTGCGCGACGTCGTCCTCTACGTCGTGGCGCAGGTCGTCGGCGGCCTGCTCGCCGGCGCGGTGCTGTGGGGCATGGCCCGCAGCATCCTCGGCAGCGCGCAGGCGACGGGTCGCCTCGACGCCAACGGCTACGGCGACCACTCCCCCGTCGGCGCCGGTCTGGGAGCCGTCCTGCTGGCCGAGGTCCTCCTGACGGCGCTCCTCGTGATCGTCGTCCTCGGTGCCACGACCTCTTACTCCCCTAACGGTTTCGAGCCTCTCGCCATCGGCTTCGCCTACGTCGTCATCCACCTCGTCTCGATCCCGCTGTCGCACACGGGCGTCAACCCCGCCCGCTCCACCGCCGTCGCCTTCTTCAACGGCGACGGGGCACCCGGCCAGCTGTGGCTCTTCTGGGTGGCCCCGGTGGTGGGTGCGGTGCTCGCCGGCTGGGCGTTCGAGGCGATCACCGGCATCGACCGCAGCAACGTCGACGTCGGAGGCGGCCCGGCCCAGCGCGCGGCCGACGGCTCCGGTTACTGATCGCACCCCCGCGGCTGCGGGTCCTACCGCACGCGGCTGATAGCGTCGAACGGTTCTCGATGCGCACCGGCGCGAGCCGGTCCCCCAGCCCGTGTGAAAGGTCCCTCCCCGTGAGCACCACACCCGTCAAGGTCGCCGTCACCGGCGCCGCCGGCCAGATCGGCTACAGCCTCCTCTTCCGCATCGCCTGCGGGGACCTCTTCGGCCCGGACACCCCGGTCGAGCTGCGTCTGCTCGAGATCACGCCAGCCCTGAAGGCCCTCGAAGGTGTCGTCATGGAGCTCGACGACTGCGCCTTCCCGACCCTCGCCAAGGTCGAGATCGGTGACGACGCGGCCACGGTCTTCGACGGGGTCAACCACGCCCTGCTCGTCGGCGCCCGCCCGCGCGGCCCCGGGATGGAGCGCGGTGACCTCCTGCAGGCCAACGGCGGCATCTTCGCCCCGCAGGGCAAGGCCCTCGCCGAGGTCGCGGCCGACGACATCCACGTCACGGTCACCGGCAACCCGGCCAACACCAACGCCCTCATCGCCCTCAGCAACGCCAGCGGCATCCCGTCCGAGCGCTTCTCCGCCCTCACCCGCCTCGACCACAACCGCGCGACCGGCCAGCTTGCCGCCAAGCTCGGAGTGCCCGTGACCGAGATCCGCAAGATGACCATCTGGGGCAACCACTCGGCGACGCAGTACCCCGACCTCTTCCACGCCGAGGTGTCCGGGCGCAACGCGGCCGAGGCCGTGGGCGACCAGGCCTGGCTCGAGAACGACTTCATCCCGACCGTGGCCAAGCGCGGGGCCGCCATCATCGCGGCCCGCGGCGCCTCGTCCGCCGCCTCCGCTGCGTCCGCCACCATCGACCACGCCCGCACCTGGGTGCAGGGCACCGCCGAGGGCGACTGGACCTCGATGGCGGTGCTGTCCGACGGCTCGTACGGCGTGCCCGAGGGTCTGGTCTCCTCCTTCCCCGTCACCGTCAAGGACGGGCGGTGGAGCATCGTGCAGGGACTCGAGATCGACGACTTCTCGCGCGCCCGCATCGACGCCACCGTGAAGGAGCTTGAGGAGGAGCGGGAGGCCGTCAAGGGTCTCGGCCTCCTGGGCTGAGCCCACAGCGGCGACGGCCCTCAGCGAGCGGGTCCGACGACCACCCGGACCGAGGCGAAGACGACCACCAGGGCCGTCGCCACCACCAGCAGCATGACCACGTCGAGCCAGCGGGAGCGAATCTCCAGCCCACCGCCCCGGGGCACCGGAAGGACCGCCCGCATCAGGGCCGCGAGCGCCACCCCGGCGGCGAAGACGTAGCCGCCACCGCGGATGTGACCGCTGACCACGCCACCGAGGCCCACGACGGCGACGGCGGCCACGAGCCACCACGGCCCGAGACCCGTCAGGGCTCGCCACCTGCTCACGCCAGACCGGCCTGCCTCTCGGCAGCGAGGACGACGTTGCGCAGGAGCAGACCGCGCGTCATCGGGCCGACTCCTCCCGGGTTGGGGCTGATCCAGCCGGCGACCTGCGCGACCTCGTCGGCGACGTCACCCGCGACCCGTCCGTCGACGCGCGACACCCCGACGTCGAGCACCGCCGCGCCGGGCTTGACCATGTCGGCCGTGACGATCCCGGGCACGCCGGCCGCCGCGATGACGATGTCGGCCCGGCGCACCTGGGCCGCGAGGTCACGGGTGCCGGTGTGGCACAACGTGACCGTGGCGTTCTCGGAGCGACGGGTGAAGATCAGGCCCAGCGGTCTGCCGACGGTGAGGCCCCGTCCGATGACGACCACCTCGGCACCCGCGACAGGCACGGCGTAGCGGCGCAGCAGCTCGAGGCACCCCATCGGGGTGCAGGGCAGCGGCGCCTCCTTACCGAGCACGAGCCACCCGAGGTTGGTCGGGTGCAGGCCATCGACGTCCTTGGCCGGGTCGACCCGCGACAGCAGTGCCATCTCGTCGAGCCCGGTGGGCTGCTGGACGAGGAAGCCGGTGCAGGCAGGGTCGGCGTTGAGCTCGTCGATGACGGCCTCGACCTCGCCCTGGGTCGCGCAAGCGGGCAGGTCACGACGGATGCTCGTCACGCCGATCTCGGCGCAGTCCTTGTGCTTGGCGCCCACATACCAAGCGCTGCCCGGGTCGTCGCCGACGAGCACCGTGCCGAGCCCGGGCACCACGCCCAGCTCGGCCAGCCGGGCCACGCGCTCGCGCAGCTCCTGCTTCATCGTCGCCAGGGTGGCCTTGCCGTCGAGGATCTGAGCTGTCACGGGGTCATCCTTCCACGGTCTGAGCCGGTCTCCGCACGGTGCGCGGGCCCTCTCCCCGTCAGTGGAAGAAGTGCCGGGTCCCCGTGAAGTACATCGTCACGCCGGCCGCCTCGGCGGCGGCGATGACGGCGTCGTCGCGGATCGAGCCCCCGGGGGCCACGACGGCTCGCACCCCTGCCTCGAGCAGGAGCTCGAGCCCGTCGGGGAAGGGGAAGAAGGCGTCGGAGGCCGCGACCGACCCGGTCGCCCGCTCGGCTCCGGCGCGGGACACGGCGAGCCGGCACGAGTCGACGCGGTTGACCTGGCCCATGCCGACGCCGACCGAGGCGCCGTCCTTGGCGAGCAGGATCGCGTTGGACTTCACCGCGCGCACCGAGCGCCAGGCGAAGGCGAGGTCGGCCAGGAGCATCTCGTCGGCAGCCGCCCCGCTGACCAGGCGCCAACGCGTCGCGTCGTCGCCACCGTCGTCGGTGACACCGTCGATGCGGTCGGCCGTCTGCACGAGGATGCCGCCGCTGATCGGACGCATCTCGATCGGGTCGCGCTGGATCTCCATACCAGCGGGCAGGCGCAGTAGGCGGCGGTTCTTCTTCTCCTGCAACAGCTCGAGGGCCGCAGGCTCGAAGTCGGGCGCGACGATGACCTCGGTGAAGACGTCCTGCGCGGCCTGGGCCATGGCGAGCGTGACGGTCTGGTTCGTGGCGATGATGCCGCCGTAGGCCGAGACCGGATCGCAGGCGTGGGCCTTGGCGTAGGCCTGCGCCACGTCGACGCCCACGGCGATGCCGCAGGGGTTGGCGTGCTTGATGATCGCGACGGTGGGGCAGTCGCCGTGGTCGTGGGCGGCCCGCACGGCGGCGTCGGCGTCGACGTAGTTGTTGTAGGACATCTCCTTGCCGTGCAGCTGCTCGGCGGAGGCGATGCCGGGCCGCCACCCGCGGTAGAGCGCGGCCTGCTGGTGCGGGTTCTCGCCGTAGCGCAGCACTGCCTGACGCTCCCACGTGGCGCCGGTCCAGGCCGGGAAACCGGTGCCGTCACTGGTGTCGGTGAGGACGCTGCCCATCCAGCTGGCCACGGCGACGTCGTAGGACGCCGTGTGCACGAAGGCCTCAGCCGCGAGCCGCTGCCGCTGCGCCAGCGTGAAGCCGCCGGAGCCCAGCGCCTCGAGCACCAGCGCGTAGGCTGCCGGGCTGGTGACGATCGCGACGCTGGCGTGGTTCTTTGCGGCCGCGCGCACCATCGACGGCCCGCCGATGTCGACCTGCTCGACGCACTCGTCCTGGCTTGCGCCGGACTGGACCGTCTCGAGGAAGGGGTAGAGGTTGCTCACGACGAGGTCGAAGGGCTCGACGCCGAGCTCGTCGAGCTGCCGTACGTGGTCGGGGTTGCGGGTGTCGGCGAGGATGCCGGCGTGCACGCGCGGATGAAGGGTCTTGACCCGGCCGTCCAGGCACTCGGGGAAGCCCGTGAGGTCCTCGACCGTGGTGACGGGCACGCCGGTGCCCGCGATGACCCCGGCCGTCGAGCCGGTGGAGACGATGGCGACCCCGGCCACGTGCAGCGCGCGGGCGAGGTCCTCCAGGCCGGTCTTGTCGTAGACCGACACGAGGGCCCGGCGGAGCGGGCGGCGCCCGTCGCTGGTCTCGGCGCCTGAGGAGGGGACGGGGGTGCTCACGGGATGGTGACCTTTCGCTGTCGGATGGTGAAGCCGTCGCGGACCATGCGGCCCACGCAGGTGACGAGCTGGGGTCGCTCGGCGTCCTTGATGCGGTCGGTGAGGGAGTCGACGTCGTCGTCGTCGAGCACCGGCACGACGCACTGCGCGACGATCGCGCCGGTGTCGACGCCCTCGTCGACGACGAAGAGGGTGGCGCCGGCCACCTTGACGCCGTAGTCGAGCGCGTCGCGGGGGCCGTGGATGCCGGGGAAGGCCGGTAGCAGGGCGTTGTGGCTGTTGAGGAAGCGGCCACCGAAGCGGGCGAGGAAGGCCGGGCCGGCGAGCTTGAGGAAGCCGGCCGAGACGACGAGCACGGGCTCGTGGGCGGCGACCCGGTCCGTCAGCGCGGCGTCCCACTCCTCACGGGTGGTGTGGTCGCCGACCTTCGTGACGAAGGTGGGGATGCCGACGCGGGTCGCGCGGGCCAGCCCCTCGATGCCCTCGCGGTCGGCCCCGACCGCCGCGATCGTCACGCCGTACGACGGGTCGGCGGTGGCGTCGATGAGCGCCTGAAGCAGGGTGCCCGAGCCGGAGACGAGCACGACGATTGGTCGGGCTGTCGTGGTGGGTGGGCCCTCGATCGTCACAAGGAACCAGCCTACCGAGCCCGCAGCGGCCCCCCGACCAGCCACCCTCCCCGCCCCTCCCCTCCCTCCCCGGGGGTTGACTCAGAGTCGGCCCGCTCGGCTGACGGTGAAGCAGCAGTCGACCTCAGCGGCTCTGAGTCGACCTGCGCGCCCAGGGCAGCCGGAGCCAGCGCCCGAGCAGCAGGACCGTCAGCGCGACCACGAGCGCCCAGGTGATTCGCTCCGGCCAGGGCAGGACCACGAGCGGCCCAGTCGGGGTGCCGAACCAGATCACGAAGGCCGGTGCCATCAGGCCGGGCACGAGGCTCCATCCGTGCTGCTGTCTTGCGAGGGCACCCAGCAGGCCCATCACCAGCCCGGCCGGGACGGCGAGGGCCGCGTATAAGCACATGGAAAAGACGTCCAGACCGCCACTGAAGCCGCTGACGGCATCGGACCAGTAGTAGGTGACGTCTGCCGCCAACAGCCCGACGACCCCGGCGAGGCTGCCGAGCAGGGGCCGACGGGTCCACCACCCGATGCCGAAGGCCGCCACCGGCCACGCCCACCGGGTGCCGAGCAGGGCGCCGAGGACCTCGAGGGATCGGATGCCGTCCGAGCTGAGGCTGTGCGGGCTGTAGGCCGACCCGAAGACGTTGCTCAGGGAGTTCGAGGCCCCGAGAACCACACCCAGGAACGCCGCGCCCAGCAGGGCCCTGACCCATACGTCTCGGGGACCACGCCGGCGGGGATCCGCGCTCACTGCCCCCACCCGCATACCGAAGAGACTAGCGACGAGGGCCGGTGCGAGCCCGGGCTGCACCGAACGACCGGCACCGGTCCCGTTTGGGCGCCCATATCACGGACATCCCGGAATCGCGCCGGTTGGTCGGTTCGCGCGGCGCCCCTGCGGGCTTCGGGGGGTTCCGGGAACGAGCACCTAAAACACTCGACGCAGCGTCGACGGACTCGACGCCCCGCACACCCCGGGTCGGGTGCATCGACGCTGCGTCGAGTGGGTCGGGTCAGCGGCGCTGGAGGAGGCGGTCGACACCGAGGTGGGCCAGCGCCCCGACGACCAGCTCGCCGAGCACGGCGCCGGTGACCAGCCAGGGGTCGGGACCGACGTGCTGCAGCCGCTGCACACCGAGGGAGCCGCTGGCCAGGAGCATCGCTGCCAGGACGAGGACCGCACTGACGAGGCACGCCGCCCCTGCGGTCTCCAGCTTGGTGCGCCAGCTCGAGAGCCGAGCCAGGCTGCGGCAGGCGAGCCACGAGACGACCGCACCCACCAGCACGGGTGTGGCGAGCAGCGCCAGGACCCAGCCGGGGAACTCGCCACCGGTGGGCAGGACCCCGAGCACCGGCACCAGCGGGAGCAGCCCCGGGTGCGCACCCGACAGCGTGACCGAGGTCCCCTGCCCCAGGGAGAACCCGGGGCCGGCCAGCCACGCCGTCGCCCACACCGCGAGGTCGGGCACGACCAGCAGCTGCCCGACGACGAGCACCGCACCACCGACGAACCCCGCGTCGAGTGACGTATGGAGCGCCGTCACCGTCCCCATCCGCACGACCAGGGCCACGACCACCACCACGAGCCCGCAGGCCCCGAGGGCGGCGCCACCCCACACTCCGGGTCCGATGGCGCGGGTGACCCAGCGGGGTGCGCGGTCGAGCAGCGCGCCGACGAGCGGCGCGGGCTCCCCGCGCCCGTGTCGGCGCAGCAGGCAGATCAGGGTCGCGACGAACGGCACCCCCAGGGTGGCGGGCACGGCCAGCGCAGAGGGTCGGGCCGCTCCGGCCAACGTCGTCAGCCACACCATCAGCGCGACCGTCAGGTAGCCGAGGGCGTAGCCGGGCAACAGCCGACTCACCAGCCGGTGCGGCCACGTCGTCCCGCGGGCGGCGGCCTCGCTGTTGTCGAGCAGCCGGCGCACCGAGCGGGTCGTCATCAGCAGCATGAGGGCGGTGAGGCCGAGCGGGGCGAGACCCACCGACGTAGCGCCGACCGAGACCGACAGCCCATGCGCGAGGTACCACCCCGCTCCAGCGATCCCGGCGGCCTGCAGCCACGAGACGCTCGAGAGCGGGGCCACGACCCACGCGAGCAGGGACGGGAGGGCCAGCACGAGCCAGGTGGCCAGCGCCGTCCGGATGCCGGGGGCCACCAGCTCCCAGGCCAGCAGGGCCCTCGACCCGTGGCTGGAGCGGTCGTCCTGTGCGGCCCCAGGGGTCGCGCCGGGACGGGCGGAGCGGGCGCGGTCGAGAAGGCTCATGAGGTCTCCATCGTGACCGCTGGCCCGCGCGAAGCCGAGCCGACGCGCCGCCACACCGACGCCTACGTGTGGCCCGAGGAGGGTTCTCCCCCACCGGGAGGCGGAGGCGGAGACCGGCGGGAACAGCTGCGTCCGCGTCGAAGAGGCTTCTAGCCCTCCGCGACGCGGACGCAGTGCGATCAGGTGCCGACGGTCAGCCAGCGAGGCCCTTCATGATCTCGCGCATGAGGTCCGCGGTCTCGGACGGCGTCTTGCCGACCCTGACCCCGGCGGCCTCGAGGGCTTCCTTCTTGCCCGCAGCGGTGCCGGACCCGCCGGAGACGATGGCGCCGGCGTGGCCCATCGTCTTGCCCTCGGGTGCGGTGAAGCCAGCGACGTAGCCGACGACCGGCTTGGTCACGTGCTCCTTGATGTAGGCCGCGGCCCGCTCCTCGGCGTCGCCACCGATCTCGCCGATCATGACGATGGCGTCGGTGTCGGGGTCGTTCTGGAACGCCTCGAGGCAGGCGATGTGCGTGGTGCCGATGATCGGGTCGCCCCCGATGCCGACGCCGGACGAGAAGCCGTAGTCGCGCAGCTCGTACATCATCTGGTAGGTCAGCGTGCCCGACTTCGAGACCAGGCCGATGCGACCCGCTCCGGCGATCGACGCCGGGATGATGCCGGCGTTGGAGGCTCCGGGGCTGATCAGCCCGGGGCAGTTCGGGCCGATGATGCGTGTCGTGCCCTTGGCCTGCGAGTAGGCGAAGAACTCCGCCGTGTCGCGGACCGCGATGCCCTCGGTGATGACGACGCAGAGCGGGATCGCGGCGTCGATCGCCTCGACGACCGCGGCTTTCGCGAAGGCGGGCGGCACGAAGACGACGCTGACGTCGGCCCCGGTCGCCTCGACCGCCTCGGCGACCGAGCCGAAGACGGGGATGGTGACACCGCCGTCGAACTCGACCTTCTCGCCCGCCTTGCGCGGGTTGACGCCGCCGACGACCTTGGTGCCCGAGGCGAGCATGCGCGTGGTGTGCTTCATGCCCTCGGAGCCGGTCATGCCCTGGACGATGACCTTGCTGTCACTGGTGAGGAAGATTGCCATGGTGGTCTGGTCCGTCCCTTACTTCCCGTGCTGGATGGTGGACGCGGCGGCGAGCTCGGCGGCCTTGCGGGCCGCGCCGTCCATCGTCTCTTCGATGCTGACGAGCGGGTGGTTCCGCTCGCTGAGGATGCGGCGGCCCTCCTCGACGTTGTTGCCGTCGAGCCGGACGACGAGCGGCTTGGTCGCGTCGTCACCCAACTTGTCGAGCGCCCCGACGATGCCGTTGGCGACCGCGTCGCACGAGGTGATGCCGCCGAAGACGTTGACGAACACCGACTTGACCTGCTCGTCGCCGAGGATGATGCCCAGGCCGTCGGCCATGACCTGGGCCGACGCGCCGCCGCCGATGTCGAGGAAGTTGGCCGGCTTCGGCGGGGTCGACAGGCCCTGGTCGGCCGCGACGGACTCACCGGCGTAGGCGACGACGTCGAGGGTCGACATGACCAGCCCCGCACCGTTGCCGATGATGCCGACGTCACCGTCGAGCTTGACGTAGTTCAGGTTCTTGGCCTTGGCCGCCGCCTCGAGCGGGTCGGCCGCGGCGACGTCCTCGAGGGACGCGTGGTCGGGGTGGCGGAAGCCGGCGTTCTCGTCGAGCGTCATCTTGCCGTCGAGGGCGATGATGTCGCCGTCGGCGGTCTTGACCAGCGGGTTGACCTCGACCAGCGTCGCGTCCTCCTCGCGGTAGACGTCCCAGAGGCGCTGCAGAACGGGCACGATCTTGGCGCCGGTCTCCGCGTCGAAGCCTGCAGTCTCGACGATCTCCCGAGCCTTGGCCTCGTCGATGCCGGTGTTCGGGTCGACGGCGACGCGCGCCAGGGCCTCGGGGCGCTCGACCGCAAGCTGCTCGATCTCCATCCCGCCCTCGACGCTGCACATCGCCAGGTAGGAGCGGTTGGCGCGGTCGAGCAGCACCGAGAAGTAGTACTCCTCGGCGATCTGCGCACCCTGCGCGACCATCACCCGGTGCACGGTGTGGCCCTTGATGTCCATCCCGAGGATGGCCTCACCCGCGGCGGCCGCCTCGTCGGGGCTCTTGGCCACCTTGACGCCTCCGGCCTTCCCTCGCCCGCCGGTCTTGACCTGCGCCTTGACGACCACGACCCCGCCGCTGCGGGGGCCGATGTCCTCGGCGGCCTTCCTGACACCGCCAACGGTGTCGGCGACGACACCGGCCAGCACGGGCACCCCGTGCGCCTCGAACATGTCGCGCGCTTGGTACTCAAAGAGATCCACGGATCAACGTCCCATCATCGACTGAACAGGGAGGGTGGGGCGGAAGGCCCCGACGTGGGACGCGCCCCGATTCCTCGGGGAGCCTATCGGCCCGCGTGCCCGCACCGGCGAACCGCGGGGGCTGGTGGGACCAATCTCACGCGTACTCACCGGTAGTCGCCGGTAGTCACCGACCCACCCCCAGCCACCGCCGGGTCCGATGACGCCGCGGCACCACGACGGCCCGGTAGGGCGCCCCGCGACGCGGCTCAGCCGATGACGACGGCTTGCCCGACGGGCACCAACAGCACCCACACCGACCCCGTCGCCATCGTGAGGGTCGCGCTCCCGGAGACGAAGCTCGTGGGGGCGGGGGCCGACGACCGGCTCCACGTGCCGTGCCACACACGTCCGTCGCGCAGCACGTCGACCGCGCCGCGGCCGACGACCGTGGCGAGCGGGCTGTGCACGCCGTTGACGTCGGTGTTGGCCGACAGCGTGGTCGAGACCCGCTGCACCACGACGGTCGCCGCCGAGTGCTGCGACCCGTCGGCGTCGATGTCGGGGCGGCCGTCCGTGACGACGAGGTAGCGGTGCCTGGTGGTGTCGTACCGCAGCTCGATGCGCGACGCGGCCCAGGCGGTGCGGACCACGACCCCGCGGGTGCCGCCGGCCGGCGCGGCGCCGTACCGGAAGCCCGGGTCGGTCGGCCGCACGCTGCCGCCGGCCCGCGCCAGGAGCGCGCGCGTGTCACCGATGACGTTGTACGGAGCCGCCCGGCTGCCGGAGCGGCTGAAGCCGACACCCGAAGCGTCGTTGGACAGGTTGACCTGGGTGCCCCTGGCCAGGGTGGCAAGCGTGCCGGCGGAGCCGCCCGAGAAGGCGAAAGCCACTCGGCCGTAGTTGGCGAGCAGGTCGACATCCGTCTCGCGACCGCTGCGGACGGGTCCGATCTGAGGCGGCATCGACGACGACCAGAGCGCCAGCAGGCGGGTCAGGCCGGCCTCCACGGGCTCGACGTAGACGACGTCGGCCCGTCCGACGCCGATCCGGGGACGGGACGCACCGGTGTTGTCGATCTTCGCCGCGAGCACGGGACCGCCGCTCAGCTTGGTCGCCGCCGGTCCACCCGGCGGCGTGGTGCGAGTGGACGAGGGCGACGACGTCGGCACGGTCGCGGTCGGGGCGGGGGACTGCCCCCCACCGCTCGAGCAGGCCGCGAGGGCCACGGTCGCGACGGCGAGCAGCCCGACAGCCGGGCCCCGACGCGACCGACCGCGTCCACGGCGGGGGCGGTGGGGGCTGCGGAGACTGCAGGGG
>JALYVC010000351.1 GCA_030853445.1 Actinomycetota bacterium
CCTCAAGTGCCCGAGGTTGAGGTGATTCTTTGGCTACCTCAGGGCGGGATCTTCGTGTTCACGGCCCCACGCGGAGCCTGGGCGGGTCTCGTGTGCGGTTGGCCCCCACGCTGACAGGATGGGGGCCATGAGCAGCGCCGCCCACACCCTCATCACCGTCGCGCCCACCGGCGCCGAGGTCGCGAAGGCCGACGTGCCCCAGCTGCCCACCACCACCGAGGAGCTCGTCGAGACCGCCGTGCGCTGCGAGGCCGCCGGCGCCTCGCTCATCCACCTGCACATCCGCGACGCCGAGCACCGTCCGACCCTCGATACCGCCCGCCTACGTGAGGCCGTCGACGCAGTGCGCGAGGCGACCGACCTCGTCGTGCAGCTGTCGACCGGTGGCAGCGTGCACGACCCGCTCGAGCAACGGCTCACGGTGCTCGACGCCGAGCCCGACTCGTGCTCGCTCACCTGCGGCACGACGAACTTCGGTGACGACGTCTTCCTCAACCCCTGGCCCTTCGTGGTCGAGCTCTACCGTCAGAGCATCGCCCGCGAGGTCGTGCCGGAGTTCGAGCTCTTCGACCTCGGGCACGTCGCGACCCTGCGCCGGCTGCTCGACCAGGAGGGGCTGCCCTACGGGGAGCGAGTGCACGTCGACCTCGTGACGGGTGTGCCGGGAGGGATGCCCGGCACCCCCGCCGCGGTTCTCGCGGCCGTCGCGGCCCTGCCGCCACAGGTGACGAGCTGGTCGGCCACCGGCATCGGGCGCTCGCACCTGCCGGTGCTCGCCACCGCACTCGGCGCCGGGGGCCACCTGCGGGTGGGCATGGAGGACAACCTGGTCTATGCCCGCGGCCAGCACGTGCAGCACAACGACGAGCTGGTCGCCCGAGCCGCCGAGATCGCCACCACGCTCCAGCGTCCCCCGATGACGACGACCCAGGCTCGCGAGCTCCTCGCCGTCAAGCGCCGCTGAGTGCCCCACCCACGTCGACCGTGGGCTCGGGTGCGGGTGTGAGCGCGGGGCCCGTCGCCTGTTCCCGGTGTCGCCGTGGGCTACCTCACGCTGTCTCTGGTTTGCACTTGCTAACCAGAGCAAGCATAATGGAGGCATGAGCAAGCTGTCGCCCCACGAGCTGGGGGCGTTCCTGCGCGAACAGCGGCAGAGCGCCCAGCTCTCGCTACGCCAGCTCTCCGACCTCGCCGGCGTCTCCAACCCCTACCTCTCGCAGATCGAGCGGGGTCTGAAGAAGCCGAGTGCCGAGATCCTCCAGCAGCTCGCCCGCGGGCTGCAGGTCTCGGCGGAGTCGCTCTACGTGCAGGCTGGCATCCTCGATGCCGTGCCGTCACCCCCCGGCTCGCCGGGGGTCCTCGAGGCCATCGCCGCCGACCCGGGGCTCACGCCTCGTCAGCGCGCCGTGCTCGTCGACGTCTACGAGTCCTTCGTCAGCCCTCTCGCTGGCGTCAGCGACACCACCGAGCAGGCCGGCCACACCGATTCCGGGGTCGACACCCCGGCACCGCGCAGCGCACCGTCGCGCCGGCGTACCCCACCCAAGAGCCAGACACCACCCCTTCCGTAGGAGGAACCCACCATGTCCTTGACCACCGACCTCAAGAAGACCGCCACCGGCACCGGAGAGGCGCTCGTCGGCATCCTCGACCTCGCCGTCGAGAAGGTACGCGACGCGAGCGGCCAGGTCGTGGCGACCCGCCGCGCCCTCACCCACATCGACCCCAAGGGTCTGCAGAAGGAGCTCGTCAAGCAGGTGCAGGAGGCCCCCTCGGTGGCCATCCGCACCGGCAAGGGCCTGATCGGCAAGGTGCAGAGCGACGTCGAGAGCACCGTCGGCGCCCTCGAGGCCCGCGGCGACTCGCTCCTCACCCGCCTGCGCACCCAGCGGGCCACCAAGGACCTGGTCAAGCAGGTCGACACCACCATCGCCGTCGGCAGGGGCGCGGTCACCACGGCCCGCCACGCCGTCGACTCCACCACCTCCAGCGCCAAGGCGACCTTCACCACCGCCCGCAAGGAGGCCGTCAAGACGGCCGACACGATCGTCGAGACGGTCAAGGACGACGTCGACGAGGTCACCCCCGAGGTCCAGGCCGCGGCCAAGCGCACCCGCACGGCCGCCAAGCGCACCAACACCACGGCCCGCAAGGGCGCCGAGCGCACGACCACCCGCGCGAAGGCCACCCGCACCACCGCCAAGAAGGCGACCGCCGCCGCGGTCAGGGCCACCGAGTCCGGCGCCGCGAAGATCGGCGACTGACCACCACCTGACGGCACACCGTACGGCGCCGTCGCACCGCACCACCTGCTCCACGCAACGTCCGCACGGACGGGCCTTCGCCGGCCCGTTCCTGCGGACGTTCGCCGTCGCCGGGGGAGGAGGCGGACCCCGCGGCAGCACCCGAGAGGCGGCTCGAGGCCTGCCCGTGGGTCCGGGGTGGGTGCGAGAGCCCGGGGCTTGCGAGACTGTGTCGGTGAGCACTCCGAGCCCCCTGCCCGTGTCCCCTGCCCTTCTCGAGGCGCCCGTCCTCGCGCACGTGGTGCGCTCGGGGGTGGTCGAGAGCGTCCACCGCGCGAGCGTCGTCGTCACCCGGCCCGACGGCGAGGTCCTGTGGCAGCTGGGCGACGCGTCCGGCCCGGTCTTCGCCCGGTCGTCCAACAAGCCGGTGCAGGGCGCAGCCATGGTGCGCGCCGGTCTCGACCTCCCACAGCGCCAGCTGGCCGTGGCCTGCGCGAGCCACTCGGGGGAGCCCTTCCACCTCGAGACCGCCCTCGACATCCTCGTCGGGGCCGGGCTCACGCCAAAGGCGCTGCGCAACACCCCCGACCTGCCCTTCGACGAGCAGGAGCGCGAGGCGTGGATCCGTGAGGGCAGGGCCCGCACCGCGCTGGCGCAGAACTGCTCCGGCAAGCACGCGGCCATGGTGGCGACCTGTGTCGCCAACGGGTGGGACGTCGCGTCGTACCTCGATCCCGAGCACCCGCTGCAGCAGGGCGTGCTCGCGACGATCGAGGACCTCTCCGGCGAGCGGGTCAGCGCGGTCGCCGTCGACGGGTGTGGTGCCCCCCTGCAGGCCTACCCCCTGGTGGGGCTGGCCCGGGCCTTCGGCCGCATCGCCGCAGCGGCCGACGGCACCCCCGAGCGCCGGGTGGCCGACGCCATCGGTGCCTTCCCCGAGCTGCTCGGGGGCACGCGTCGCGCGGTGACCGCCCTCATCCGCGAGGTGCCGGGGCTGGTCGCCAAGGACGGCGCCGAGTCGGTGTATGCCGTCGGGCTGCGCGACGGCCGCGGGGTCGCCGTCAAGGTGGTCGACGGCTTCGCGCGGGCCGCCCCGGTCGTGGTCGCCGCGGTGCTCAGGCAGATGGGGGTCGAGGCGCCCGAGGCGCTGGCCCAGCTGGAGCACGCTCCGGTGCTGGGGCACGGCGAGCCCGTCGGTGCGGTCGTCGCCGTCGGGTTCTGAGGTCAGGGGATGCGCACCGTCCTGCAGCGGGTGACCCGTGCCCGCGTCGAGGTGGGCGGGAAGGTCGTCGGGGAGATCACCCGGCCGGGGTTGCTGGCCCTCGTCGGGGTCGGTCACGACGACGGGCCACCCCAGGTCGCGACGACGGTGCGCAAGATCGCGGGGCTGCGCATCCTGCACGACGAGCAGTCCGTGACCGACGTGGGCGCGCCGGTGCTCGTCGTCTCGCAGTTCACGCTGCTCGCCGACACCCGCAAGGGGCGGCGACCCTCCTGGGGTGCTGCGGCGCCGGGCCCGGTGGCCGAGCCGCTGGTGGCAGCCGTCGTCGCCGGCCTGCGCGACCTGGGTGTCGAGGTGGCGACGGGAACCTTCGGGGCCGACATGGAGGTTTCCCTGGTGAACGACGGCCCCGTCACCGTCGTCCTCGACGTCTGAGACCTGCCCCCCGTCGCCGGAACCGCCCGGTTCCTCACCCCCCGACCTTAGAATGGACTCCATGAACCTCTTCGCCACCGTGCAGGGCACCCTGCTCCTCGTGCTCGGGGTTCTCGCCCTCGGCTGCGAGGTCTTCGCCGCCGTCGACGCGCTGCGCCACACCCCGCAGGAGTACGCGGCAGCAGGCAAGCGCACCAAGGGCTTCTGGCTGGCGGTCCTCGGTGTCGCGCTCGCCGTGGGGATCATCACGTTCTTCAACCCCCTCGGCTTCGTCGGCATCATCGCCTTCGTCGCGGCGGCGGTCTACCTCACCGACGTGCGCCCTGCGCTGCGCCAGGTGTCGGGCCGCGGTGGCCGCACCAACCAGGGGCCCTACGGCTCCTGGTGACACAGGCCCCACACCCGGTCTGGCCGGCCCGGCTGATGCGGCAGGCTCGGCGCCAACGTCACCGACATGAGGGGAACGGATGAGCCAGCACCAGGACGTCAGCGCGACGAAGGAAGACCGGGAGGACGAGATCCGCAACCCCTCGCACGACATCTTCGTGGCCACCCGTCCATGGGGGCAGTTCCAGCAGTTCGTCTCCAACGAGCAGGTGACGGTCAAGATCATCACGGTGCAGCCCGGGCAGCGGCT
This sequence comes from Actinomycetota bacterium, assembly GCA_030853445.1. Taxonomy (GTDB): domain Bacteria; phylum Actinomycetota; class Actinomycetes; order Actinomycetales; family Dermatophilaceae; genus Lapillicoccus. Next base: position 4,538 of record JALYVC010000351.1, read on the forward strand.
CTCGCTCCAGCGCCACGAGCATCGCGGCGAGATGTGGACGGTCCTCGACGGCCCGATGGACATCGTCGTGGGCGAGCGTGAGTGGACGGCGCAGCCGGGAGAGACCATCTGGGCCCCTCAGGGCGACAACCACCGCATGGGCAACACCGGCTCGGCTCCCACCCGCATCCTCGAGGTCGCGTTCGGCCACTTCGACGAGAACGACATCGAGCGGCTGCAGGACGACTACACCCGCTGACCGGCGGCCGACCCGTCGAGGGGTGCCACCGCGTCCCAGGCGACGGTGATCTCGCCGAGTCGCCAGCGGGCGGGACCGTCGAGCAGGGGCCACCCCTGCTCGCGCAGGGAGCCGACCGCGGCCCCCCAACGCTGGCGCACACCGTACGACGCCATCGGCGCGCCCACGTCCCAGGCCCGGTCGAGGGTGGCGAGCAGGTCGTGCACCCGCTCCCCGGGCACGTTGCGGTGGATGAGGGCCTTCGGCAGCCGCTCGGCCACCTCGGACGGGCGCCTCAGGTCGGCCAGCCGCATCGACAGTGTCAGGCTCAGCGGTCCGGTGGCGTCGAGCGCCACCCACGTACTGCGCCGGCCCAGCTCGTCGCACGTGCCCTCGACGAGCAGACCTCCCGGAGCCAGGCGCGAGCAGACGCGAGCCCAGGCGGTAGTGACCTGGGCCTCGTCGTACTGGCGCAGCACGTTGAAGGCGCGCACAACCGTGGGCCGGGTGCCGGCGGCGAGCGGGATCTCGAAGCCGCCGAGTGCGAAGGTCAGGCCCGGCCTCTGCAGGGGGTGGGCGGCGGCGACGCGGGCCGGGTCGATCTCGATGCCGACCACCTCGACGTCGGCCCGGACCCGGCGCAGCCGTTCGTACAGCTCGACGGCGGTGACGGGAGAGGCGCCGTACCCGAGGTCGACGACGACCGGTGGCCCGGGCGAGCGCCGCAGCCGCCAGCCC
>JALYVC010000166.1 GCA_030853445.1 Actinomycetota bacterium
CCTTTGGGTAGCCAGAGAATCACCTCAACCTCGCGGGGTTGAGGTGATTCTCTGGCTACCCAAGGGGGTGGTGGGGAGCGCGGGCCAGCTGCGTGCTGGGCGCTCACCCTCGTCGTGATGGGCCTCGCGGTGGCCCTGGCGGCTGCGGACGCGAGTGTCAGCCTCCGCCTGCTCGTGGTGACGCTGGCGCCGGTCGTCGCCGTGGTCGGTCACGAGACGGTGGGTCACCAACGGTGGCGCGGGCCCTCGAGACCGTCTGACGCCTCTTCGTAGGCCGCCCCGCGCCGCGCCCCGCGCGGTCCCCTCACGTCAGCCCGCCTACGCTTGGAGGGTCATGCCCCCCGAGCCCACCCCCGACCGCCCAGACGCGGCGGCCCGAGCCCCGCGACGAGACCGTGACCGTGGGGGCGGGCGTCGACCCGGTCGCGACCCCGCCGACCGTGGGGTGCGTTCCGCCCGACACGCCGAGCGTATGGAGCGCCGCCGGGCCGCGGTCCCGACGATCACCTACCCCGACCTGCCGGTCGTGGCCCGTCGCGACGACATCGCCGCCGCGATCCGCGACCACCAGGTCGTCGTCGTCGCGGGCGAGACCGGCTCGGGAAAGACCACCCAGATCCCCAAGATCTGTCTCGAGCTCGGCCGCGGCGTCGAGGGCATGATCGGCCACACCCAGCCTCGCCGGATCGCGGCCAGGTCGGTGGCGGAGCGCATCGCCGACGAGCTCGACGTCTCCCTGGGCGGGGCGATCGGCTACCAGGTGCGCTTCGCCGACCACTCCAGCGGCGACACGCTGGTCAAGGTGATGACCGACGGCATCCTTCTCGCCGAGCTGCAGCGCGACCGTGAGCTGCGTCGCTACGACACGATCATCATCGACGAGGCCCACGAGCGCAGCCTCAACATCGACTTCATCCTCGGCTACCTCGCACAGCTGCTGCCGCGCCGGCCCGACCTCAAGGTCGTCATCACCTCCGCGACCATCGATCCCCAGCGCTTCGCCGACCACTTCGCCACCCCGGGCCACCCGGTGCCGGTCATCGAGGTCTCGGGGCGCACCTTCCCCGTCGAGGTCCGCTACCGGCCGCTCGCAGCCGAGGCGAGTGGCGACACCGACGACGAGGACGACCCGGGGGAGCGGCGAGGCGAGGACCGCGACCAGACCACCGGCATCACCGACGCGGTCACGGAGCTGTGGACCGAGGACCACCGGGGCGACGACAACGACATCCTCGTCTTTCTCAGCGGCGAGAGGGAGATCCGCGACGCCGCCGAGGCGCTGGCCGCGCTCGCCCTCCCCCGAACGGAGGTGCTGCCGCTGTTCGGCCGGCTCTCGACCGCCGAGCAGCACCGCGTCTTCGGCCGGCGGCCCGCTGGGGTCAACCGCCGGGTGGTGTTGGCCACCAACGTCGCCGAGACGTCGCTGACCGTGCCCGGCATCCGCTACGTCGTTGACACCGGCACCGCCCGCATCTCGCGCTACAGCCAGCGCACCAAGGTGCAGCGCCTGCCGATCGAGGCGATCAGCCGGGCCAGCGCCGACCAGCGCAAGGGTCGCTGCGGCCGGGTCTCCGACGGCATCTGCATCCGGCTCTACTCCGAGGACGACTTCCTCTCCCGGCCGGAGTTCACCGACCCCGAGATCCTGCGCACCAACCTCGCCTCCGTCATCCTGCAGATGACGTCGCTCGGCCTGGGTGAGGTCGCCCGCTTCCCGTTCGTCGACCCGCCCGACTCCCGCTCGGTCGTCGACGGTGTGCGCCTGCTCGAGGAGCTGCGGGCGATCGAGCCGGAGGAGGTCTCGACCCGTCCCGGCGAGGGGGGTGCAGCCAGCCGCACGCGGAGGCTCACGGCATACGGACGCACCATCGCCGTGCTGCCGGTCGACCCGCGGCTGGCCCGCATGGTCATCGAGGCCGACGCTCGCGGGTGCCTGCGCGAGGTGCTCGTCATCGTCGCGGCCCTGTCGATCCAGGACCCCCGCGAGCGACCCCTTGACAAGCGCGAGCTGGCGGCGGCCTCCCACAAGCGCTTCGCGGTCGACGACAGCGACTTCGGTGCCTACCTCCAGCTGTGGTCCTACCTCAAGGAGCAGCAGAAAGCGCTGTCCAGCAGCGCGTTTCGTCGACAGTGCAAGGCGGAGTACCTCCACTTCCTGCGCATCCGCGAGTGGCAGGACCTCCACAGCCAGCTGCGGCAGGCGGCCAAGCAGGCCGGCTTCGACACCTCGCGGGGAACGGCCGAGGAGGACGCCGAGCCCGACCTCGACGCCGTGCACCAGTCGTTGCTCGCCGGTCTGCTCTCGCAGGTGGGCAGCCGCGACGAGGTGCGTCGCGACTACCTGGGCGCCCGCGCGGTGCACTTCTCGCTGTCGCCCGGCAGCACGCTGGCGCGCAAGCCGCCCCAGTTCGTCATGGCGGGTGAGCTGGTCGAGACCAACCGCATGTGGGCGCGGGCGTGCGCGCGCATCGACCCGGCCTGGGCCGAGGACCTTGGTGCGCACCTGGTCAAGCGCTCGTACTCGGAGCCGACCTGGTCGTCCCGGCGGGGGAGTGCGGTCGCCACCGAGCGCGTCACCCTGTACGGCGTGCCGATCGTCACCGCCCGCACCGTCGGCTACGCCGCGGTGGACCCGGTGGAGGCCCGGCGGCTCTTCGTCCAGCGGGCCCTGGTCGAAGGGGACTGGTCGACGAGGCACCGCTTCTTCGCCGACAACGCCCGGCTCGTCGAGAGGCTGCGCGAGCTCGAGGCCCGCACCCGACGGCGCGACATCCTCGTCGACGACGAGACCGTCTTCACCTTCTACGACGAGCGTCTGCCGTCGTCGGTGGTCTCGGCCCGGCACTTCGACACGTGGTGGAAGCGGGAGTCGCGGCGCCAGCCGCAGCTGCTCGACTTCACCGAGGCCCTCCTCGTGCGCGACAGCGCGCGGTCGGTCGACCACGACGCCTACCCGTCGACGTGGCCCCAGGGTGGGCTCAGCCTTCCCGTGACCTACCAGTTCGACCCCGGGGACGCGCAGGACGGCGTCACCGTGCACGTGCCCGTCGAGGTCCTCAACCAGGTGAGCGCCGACGGCTTCGACTGGCAGGTGCCCGGCCTGCGCGAAGAGCTGGTGACCGCCCTGTTGCGCACCCTGCCCAAGGTCACCCGGAGACTGCTCGTGCCGGCTCCCGAGCACGCGGCCGCCACCGTGCGGGTGCTGCGGGAGCGGGGACTCGGACCGACTGACGGGCAGCTCGTCTCGGTGCTGCCCGCCGTGCTGCGTGAGACGCACGGCGTGGTCATCGCCCCCCGGGACTGGGACCTCGAGCGGGTACCCGCGCATCTGAGGGTCACCTTCTCGGTCGAGGACACGCAGGGTCGGGCGATCGCCTCGGGTCCTGACCTCGAGGCACTGCGAGCCGTCGCGGCTCCCCAGCTGCGCCAGCAGGTCGCCCGGGCCGGCGCAGGTCTCACCCGAGCAGGCCTGACGTCGTGGACGGTGGGCGACGTGCCGACCGAGGTGACGACGTCGGGCTCGGGTGGTCGCACCGTGCAGGGTTTCCCCGCTCTCGTCGACGACGGTGGGTCGGTCTCGCTGCGGGTGCTCCCGACCCGCGCGGAGGCGCGGACCGAGCACCGCGTGGGCGTACGGCGCCTGCTCGTGCTCGGCACGTCGCCACCGTGGAAGCAGGTGCTGGCGCGCCTGAGCAACGCCCAGAAGCTCGCGCTGGGCCACAACCCGCACGGCTCGGTGCCGGCGCTGCTCGACGACTGCCTCGAGTGCGCCGTCGACTCCATCAGCGCGGAGCACATGCCCCACGAGGTGCGCACCGAGGCGGACTTCGAGGCGGCGCTGGCCGCCGTCCGCACCCACGCGGCCGCGCGGGTGGTGCAGGTCGTCGGTCTGGTCGAGCCGGTGCTCGCCAAGCACCTGCAGGCGGTCAACCGTCTCGACTCGATGACCTCGGCGGTCCTGCGTGACCTCGTCGCCGACGTGCGGGCCCAGCTGGCCGAGCTGGTGCGGCCCGGGTTCGTCGCCGAGACCGGCTTCGGCCGGCTGCGCGACCTGGACCGCTACCTCGAGGGTGTGCTGGTGCGGCTGGAGCGTGCTCCGGCGGACCCCGCCCGCGACGGGAGCTCGCTCGACGAGGTGCTGGTCGCCGAACGGGCCTACGCGGCCCTGCTTGAGGGTCTGCGCCCGGCTCAGCGGGCCAGCGAGCCGGTCGTCGCGATCGGCTGGATGCTCGAGGAGCTGCGGGTCTCGCTCTTCGCCCAGAGGCTCGGCACCGCGCACCCGGTCTCGGTCAAGCGGATCCAGCGGTCGATCGCCGCGGTGCCTCGCGACTGACACGCTGCAGGGCGGGCCGCCGCGCGACGGGAAGGGGCCCAGCCTCACGGGGGACGGGTGATCCCCCCATGGAATCACCCGCCCCCCTCGGACGTTGAGACGAACGCGGGGCCGAAAGGTTCCCGAGCTCAGGCCATCCGCCTCACCCCAGGCACACCGAGGAAGAAGAAGGCTCGCCGTGCAAGATCCCACCGCGCTCTACCACTTCGAGACCGACACGCACCCGGCTGCGGCCCAGGCTTCCGTGCTCATGGTGTCGCTCGGCGGGTTCGTCGATGCGGGCCGCACCCAGCAGGTGCTCACCGACCACCTCCTGCAGACCCACGAGCACAGCGTCGTCGCATCGTTCGACGTCGACCAGCTGCTCGACTACCGGCAGCGGCGTCCGGCGATGACGTTCGACCGCGACCGGTGGACCAGCTATGACGATCCCTCCCTGTTGCTCTACCGGCTCGTCGACCGCGACGGCACGCCCTTCCTGATGTTGGCGGGCATCGAGCCCGACTACCAGTGGGAGCGGGTGGTCGAGGCCGTCACCGGGCTGGTCCGCGTCCTCGGCGTCGACCTCACCGTGAGCGTCCACGGCATCCCCATGGCGGTGCCCCACACCCGGCCCATCGGCCTGAGCGCGCACGCCACCGACCCGCGGCTGATCTCGACCTACGAGAGCGTCTTCGGCGCGGTGCAGGTGCCGGGCAGCCTCTCGTCGCTGCTCGAGCTGCGTCTGGGGGAGTCCGGGCGCGACGCGCTCGGTTTCGCCGTGCACGTGCCTCACTACCTCGGCCAGGGGGAGTTCCCGGATGCCGCGCTCGCCGGTCTCGAAGCGGTCATCGCCGCCACGGGGCTCAACCTCGTGACCGCCGACCTGTCGGCCTCAGCCGGTCTCAACCGGGCCCAGCTGGCCACCGAGGTCGCTGGCTCCGACGAGGTCCAGGGCATCGTCGAGGCGCTCGAGCGGCAGTACGACACCTTCATGCAGGGGCGTCAGCGGCCCAGCCTGCTGGCCACCGAGATCTCCGAGCTGCCGTCGGCCGACGAGATCGGCGCGGAGCTCGAGGCGTTCCTGATGGACGTCGACGAGGGCCGCGACGGGGCCGTCGGGCCCGACTCCGCTCCCACCGGCTGAGCACCGCTCACCCCTTGGCGTCGGACCAGCGCCGCACGACGCTCGTGTCGGAGACGAACCGCACCCGGTCGGTGCCCGCCCAGCGTCGGGCCGCGTCGGTGAGGCTCTGCTCGACGATGTGCACCACCTCGTCGGCGTGCTCCTGATCCACGTGCAGCAGGAGCTCGTCGTGCAAGCAGAGCACGATCTGCGCGCCGAGGGGGGTGACCGCGTGACGCACCGTGGCGGCCCACGCCTTGAAGAGCTCGGCCGCAGCCCCTTGGATCACGGCGTTGCGCGCGAACCGACCGCGGGCGGAGTCGACCGCCCGGGCTTGGGCGCCAGACAACGCTCCGGAGCCGTCCTCGTCCGTCGCCGGCTCCGGTCCGTGGTCGCCTCCGGGTGACGTGGCGGCGCCTCCGAGGATCCGGTCGAGAGGGAGCAGCCGACCGCCGAACGTGCGCAGCGGCTGCCTGGCGACCCCCGCGGCGTACGCGTCGTCGAGCAGCTTCATGGCGACGGGGTAGGCGCGCTGCAGGTCCTTGAGGGCCTCGCCGGCGGCACCGGAGCGCTGACCGTACATCGCGGCGAGGACGGCGATCTTGGCGACCGGACGCTCCACCCGCAGCTTCGCCGCCACCGGGGCGTAGAGGTCGTCAGCCACGCTCGCCTCCGCGAAGGCCCGGTCGCCCGACACCACGGCGAGCACCCGAGGCTCGACCTGACCCAGGTCGGCCCGGACGAAGACGTGGCCGGGGCGGGCAGAGACCGCCGGACGCAGTGGCGAGGGGAGGTTGTGCAGACCGTTCTGCGCTGTCATCCGCCCGGCGGCACCGTCGCAGGCGCTCCACGCGCCCCGCAGCCGGTCGTCGTGACCGACGTGGTCGTCGAGCCAGCGGTAGCTGTAGGTCGTCGCGATCCGCTCGTCCTTGCGCCACTGCAGCAGCGCCCCGACCAGGGGGTGGGTCGCGGCGAAGGGCTGCAGCACGTGGGCCCGGGTGCTGGGCACGATCACGCCCACCGCGGCGAGGAGCTCACGCACCTGTGTGGGGTTGCGCAGGTCGACGAGCTCCCGTCCCGGCGCGTGCCGCAACACCTCGCGGTCACGGTCCGCGCGGATGCGGGAGGCGTCGGCCTCGTCGCGCGGCCTGGGGCCGGCGCTGAGCTCGATGAGCTCGAGGGCAGTGGGCCGGTCGAGCGGCAGCCCGTCTCGCTCCAGCTCGAGGCACAGCAGTGCGGCGGCCGACTCGGAGTGCACGGTGCTCGTGGCCCGAGCGCCCAGTGACGTCACCAGGTGCGCCTGACGTCGTCCCAGCTCGGCGAGGGCCCCGGCCGCAGCCCGCAGTCGCGCCGGGGTCGAGGCCCAGCTCGCGGCGAAGGCGTCGGCGCGCAGGTGGCCGTCGGCCAGCACAGGTGACTCGAGGTCGTCGAGGTCGTCGCCGTCGTCGCCGTCGGCCGCGCCGGGTCCCCGACCGGTGCGGACGAAGTCGAAGAGGTCACCGGAGCCCGTAGTGGGCACTCCGGCCGGGTCGAGCCCCGTGGCCACGGCCCACGCCAGGGACGGGCCTGCTGCCCACCCGCCGTGCAGGATCCGGTGCGCCTCGGCGACGTCCCAGAGACGCTCGGGGTGCACGCCGGGGCGCACGAGGACCGCTCGGGCGGCGTCGGCGGAGGCCACGAGCAGTCGGGTGCCCCCGTGGCGGCCGCGGTCGGCCACGAGGTCGGCGACGAGGTCGGCGACCTGCGGGACGGGGGCGACCACGGCCTCTTCGCCGCTCCCGAGCACGGCCAGGTCGCCGACACGAAGGAGGGGGATCACGCCATCAGTGTCGCCGACCCCTGTGACAGCCTTCGGCACCCGGCCCCACCCGGCTCTTCGTGGCCGCCTTCGTGACGCGGTTGCGTTGGCGCGGTTGCGTGGCGCGGTTGCGTGGCGCGAGAGCGCCCAGTTGGATGAGACGAGCGTCCGAGCGGGCGTCGCATCGTGAGGGAGTGACAGCGTGGACATCTTCGGAGGCAGGGGCAAGGACACCACGACGGTGCCCGGCACGGCACTCGAGCGGGCCGTGGGGGAGAAGGCTCCAGGGGGGCTCTCCGGCGCGGCGGTGGCTCTCGTCGAGCGCCTGCTCGACACCGGGATCGACGGCCGGGGACCCGTCGACGGTGCTGCGCAGGTCGCCGAGTCGGCACGTCGTGGCGCCTCCACCACCGAGGCCGCCATCGACAAGGTGGTGCGCAACCACGTGGTGGCGGGAGGGGCAGGGGGGTTCGTCACGGGTCTGGGAGGTTTCGTCGCCCTACCGGTCGCGCTCCCGGCCAACGTGCTGACGTTCTACCTCGTGGCCACCCGGATGACGGGGGCCATCGCCTCGCTGCGCGGACACGACCTGCGGACCCCCCAGATCCGCACGGCGGTGCTGCTGACCCTCGTCGGAGCCGACGCCGACGACCTGCTGACGAAGGCGGGTATCGCGGGCGGGGGCCACCGGCTGACCAACCTGGCCGCCCAGCGGCTGCCCGGCCCCGCCCTGATGGTCGTCAACAAGGCGATCGGCTTCCGGCTGGTCTCGCAGGTGGGGCGCTCGACCCTGGCCCGGCTCGGCAAGGCCGTGCCGGTCGTCGGTGGTGCGGTGGGTGCCGGCCTCGACGTCTACATGCTCAAGCAGATCGCCGACCATGCCCGCAACGAGTTTCCGGTGACCACCGGCTCGCGCTGAGTGAGGCCGGCACCGTCCAGGTCACGAACCCACCACGTCACGAACCGGTCACGTCACGGGCCACCGAGCGGTCGTTGGGATCACGGCGGCGCCCGCTGACGTTGGGACGACTGACATCGTTTGTCCAGTCCCGGGTCAGCCATGGTCTGCCCCGGGCACCGTTCACGAGGAGCTCTCATGCCCGCTCACACGCAGTCAGGCCGTCCCGGAGCACGATCCCGCGCCGGTCTGCTCATGAGTGTCGCGTCCGCCCTGCGCACGGCGCTGCGCCCGGGGACGCCGGGTCTGGCAGAGCGAGGGCGAGCCGTGCCCCGGCTCGCGCGAGCCGTGCTGCGGGGTGACTACGCCGAGGTTACGAGGGGACACCTGGGCATGCTCGTGCTGGCGGCGCTGTATGTCGTCTCCCCCGTCGACCTCGTGCCCGAGGGGGTCCTCGGGCTGCTCGGGCTAGCCGACGACGCGATCGTGGTCACCTGGCTGGCGGCCTCGCTGGTGCACGACACCGAGGGTTTCCTCAGCTGGGAGCGGTCGCGTGCGGCGCGGGCGCACGACGAGCAGACCGGCCGGCCCGGTCCGCACGACGCGTGGGGCCAGCCTCAGGATGCTCCCCACCCGGCGGGCCGCAGCACCGTGCGGGGCCGCGTGGTGCGCTGAGGCACTCGACCCGCAGGGCGTTCAGGCCACCTGGTGGCGAGGAGGGATGGCGAGGTCGAGCATCCGCTCGAGGAGCACCGCCAGCCGGTAGCCCGGCTCTTGAGCCAGGGCCAGGTCGAGCGCCGTACGGGCCAGCGCGCCGTCCCCGTGCCACCACACGAGGTTCGCGAGCACCGTGAGCGGGGCGGCCGCCGTGCCCGACGGTGTGGCGCGGCACAGCGCGGCGACGCGGTGGGTGACACTTGCCTCGTCGGGAGGCCCGCCCGGCAAGACCTCTCGGGCCCGGCTGACGAGAACTGGGTCGAGCAGCTCGACGTCGAGCGAGCCCGGGCAGAGCCAGGTGATGACGAGGTCACGCAGCGCGACGTCACGCAGCGAGGCAGCTAGCAGGACCCCGAGGTCGGGAGGGCTCGTCAGGCGTGAGCGACGCCGGCCCGGGTGCGGTGGAGCCGGAGCCGACGGCGACCAGTCGTCAGGTCCGTCGTCGGTGGTCTGCGGGGTCAGCAGGCTGCGCCACGCGGCCAGCCCCCAGTCGCGCAGAGGGTGACAACGGGTCTCGCCTCCGACGAGACGGGGGCCGTGCCCTTCCGGGAGTCCGGTCGAGCCGGGGTCCTGGAACCTCCGACCGAGCTCGACCACCGCGTCGCGTCGCCGTTCGTCCTCGTGGTCGTCGGTGTCGGTCGGGGGCGTCACCAGCCGGGCCAGGTCGTCACGGTGCCGCAGCGGCGACCGGCCCAGCAGGACGTAGTCCGCCACGGCGGGCACGTCGGTGGGCGCGGGCACGGGCATCCCCTCGTCGGGGCAGCAGGAGGGGTGGCAGTCGGGCGACCAGTAGCGGCCCTCCCGCACGACCAGTCGCTGCGCCACCTCGACCCCGGCGTCGCGCACGAGGTCGCGCACCGCCCGGGAGAGGGCCTCCGAGGACCCCGGTGCCGGTGAGGCGTCCTCGTAGGCGACGAACAGCATACGCCTGGGGTGCTGGGCGAGCAGGAGTGGCACCAGGGCGTCGGCGGTGGGCCACACCTCGTCCGGGCTGCCGGGGAGGTCGACCCTGGCCACGAAGCCCAGACGGGTGCCCGCGGGGCCGTGCAGCCCGACCAGCACCAACGACGCGGTGGGCTGGTAGCCCAAGTGGTACGGGAGGGTGGCGACGACGTCGGCCGGCCCACGCAGGCGGATGAGCTCCCGGGGCGCCGGGGTGGGGGGAGGCGACGGGTCGGGGCGTGGGGAGGGATGGTCCGAAGGGTTCATACGGCGATCGTGGACGCGTGACGGCCTCCCGTCATGGCCTCGGCCACGAGGCTGTGGACGAGCTGCGCGGGGGTGAGCGTTGTGGACGAATGTCCCGGTCGCTCCGGGAGCGGTCCCCTCGCCCATCGTCCCGGTCACCCGCGCGGCACCGCTGCGCCTCGGCCGCTCGAGGGCGGGTGCTCGTTGGTCAGCGGCGACCGGGCGAGGGTCTCGGTATAGTTGCCGTCAGGTCATGAGTGCCAGCGCGAAGCCCCGGCTCGCTGGACGGCAACCCTCCTCGCGGCGGGGTGCCCCGGGTGATGACCGGGCCCGGCTGTCTCGTCGGGCAAGCGCGAGCACGAGGAGCCGACCGATGACCGTTACCCGGGGTGAGACGTCCGTGACGGGGGCCTGGACGCGCAGCGACCCTGTCGGGGACCGCTGCTTCCTCCATGTCGGAGACCTCGAGCTGGAGCGCGGTGGCCTCCTTCCGGGGGTGCAGGTCGCCTACGAGACCTGGGGGGCGCTCAACGCCGCCGGAGACAACGCCGTGCTGGTCGAGCACGCCCTCACCGGGGACAGCCACGTGGTGGGGCCCGTCGGGCCGGGCCACCCCTCGCCCGGCTGGTGGGAGGGACTGGTGGGCCCCGGCAAGCCCCTCGACACCGAGCGCTGGTTCGTCGTCGCCACCAACGTGCTCGGAGGGTGCCAGGGCACCACCGGGCCGGCCACCCCCACCAGCGACGGCCGTGCGTGGGGCAGCCGGTTCCCGTTCATCACGGTCCGCGACCAGGTCGCCGTCGAGGCGCGGGTGGCCGACCTGCTCGGCGTCAGGCGCTGGGCGGCCGTCCTCGGCGGCTCGATGGGCGGCATGCGAGCCCTCGAGTGGGCCGTGTCCTATCCCGACAGGGTCGCCCGGCTGCTCGTGCTGGCGAGCACCGCTCACGCGAGCGCCGACCAGATCGCCTGGGCGCAGCCGCAGCTGCTCGCGATCCGCGAGGACGCCGCCTTCCGCGGAGGGGACTACTACGACGCGGACTGCGGCCCCGAGGTGGGCCTCGGGATCGCCCGCCGGATCGCCCACGTCACCTACCGCAGCGGCTTCGAGCTCGACGAGCGGTTCGGGCGCCAGACGCAAGGCGGCGAGCAACCGCTCGGCGCCGGTGGCCGGTATGCCGTCGAGAGCTACCTCGACCACCATGCGGGCAAGCTGTCGCGACGTTTCGACGCGAACTCCTACGTCGTGCTCACCGAAGCCATGAGCTCGCACGACGTCGGTCGGGACCGAGGTGGCGAACCTGCAGCCCTCGCCCGGGTGAGCGCCCACACCGTCGTGGTGGGGGTCGACAGCGACCGTCTCTACCCGGTGAGGCAGAGCGCGGAGCTCGCCGCCGCGATCCCCGGAGCCACCCTGCGCACGATCAGCTCGCCGCATGGTCACGACGGGTTCCTCGTCGAGGTCGGCCAGGTGGGGGTGGTCCTGCGGGAGCTGCTGGAGCGTCGGTGACCTCCACCCGCGCCGAGGCGCGGGTGAAGGTCGTAGGGCGTGGTGCTCACGGCCGTGCCGGGGGCAACCCCGGCGTGCGGTCGAGGTTCGGGTAGCGTCACGAGCAGGACCTCCAGTCCCTCACACCCCACCGACCGAACGCTCCGTCCGCTGCGGGCTGACGAAGGAGGCTGCACGTGACGATCGTCGTCGGCTACGTCCCGACCAAGGAAGGCCGTGCCGCCCTGCGTCGTGCCGGCCAGGAGTGCGAGCGTCGTGGGGTCGACCTCGTGGTCGTGCGCACCCTGCGGGGCAGCACCCCGTTAGACCCGGAGGCGCAGGCGGCCCTGGCTGGTGACCTCGAGGAGCTGTCGGCCCAGCTCGACGGCGCCGGTCGCCGGTACGAGACCCGGGAGATGGCCGTGTCGGGCGACGCCGCCGACGACCTGCTCCAGGTGGCCGGCGAGGTGCACGCCGAGCTCATCGTCATCGGCCTGCGACGCCGCACCCCGGTGGGCAAGCTCATCCTGGGGTCCAACGCCCAGCGGATCCTGCTCGACGCAGGCTGTCCCGTCCTCGCCGTGAAGGCCGACCAGGTCTGAGCGTTGCCGCAGGGCGCACCTCGTGCCGGTCGGGCCGCGGTGCGCAGGGCCTCTTTTCGCATCCACAGGGGTGCTGGCTTTATAATGGTGAGAGAAGGGCTCAGCAAGGGTCTGACGCCACTGGGCCGGACTGGGGAGGGTTCCCCTGTCGATGGCATCCCGCAGCCCCGTCCCGAAACGTCTCTTCGTCCCCAGCCACTGGGCTTCCTACAGAAGCCGTCTGCTGGCGGCGTCACCATGCCATGCAACCGGAAGGTAATCGGTGTCAGTGTCGAAGGTCTCCCCAGGGAGTCAAGATGTCAAGAACGGTGCAGCTGCGCTGCCCAAGGAGTTCGGGCATCCTGCGCTCCAGCAGCTGTTCGCGTCGGGGACGACCCACGGGAGCGTGACCGGGGGCCAGCTGCGTGAGGCCATCGAGACCGCCGCGATCGCCCCGGCGAGGATGAAGGTCGTCCTGCGTACCCTCGACGACCACGGTATCGCCGTGACTCTCGACGAGGAGACGGCCCACCGAGCCGTCGCGACGACGACCACCCGGCGTACGGCGACCGCGCGCGCCAAGAAGGTGACGACCAGCACCACGACCAGTGAGGGGACGCCGCCGCCGGAGACCCCGGTGGCGAAGCCGGCAGCCAAGAAGGCGACGGCGAAGAAGGCCGCTCCGGGTGCGGCAGCCGAGGCCGCGGCCGCCCTCGCCGCGCCCGTCAAGAAGACGGCCGCCAAGAAGGCCACCAAGGCGACCGCCTTGAAGTCGACGTCCTCCGCCGACGCCGAGGGCGGGGAGACCGCGGTGTCCGAGCTGGTCACTGGCAAGGTCGCGGCGCCCGCGGCCGTCAAGGGTGGCAAGAACGCACCCGTCCAGACGTCCGACGACGACGACGACGACGAGGACGGCGACGGCACGACCAGCGCCAAGGCCAAGCCTGCCGAGGACGAGTCCGAAGAGGCCGGGTTCGTCATCCGCGACGACGACGAGGACGACGCCCCGGCCCAGCAGGTCGTGACGGCCGGCGCGACGGCCGACCCGGTCAAGGACTACCTCAAGCAGATCGGCAAGGTCGCCCTCCTCAACGCCGAGCAGGAGGTCGAGCTGGCCAAGCGGATCGAGGCCGGGCTCTTCGGTGAGGAGCGGCTGAACTCCGGTGACAAGATCGACATGAAGCTCAAGCGCGAGCTGTGGTGGATCGCGCAGGACGGCAAGAAGGCCAAGAACCACCTGCTCGAGGCCAACCTGCGCCTCGTGGTCTCGCTGGCCAAGCGCTACACCGGCCGCGGCATGCTCTTCCTCGACCTGATCCAGGAGGGCAACCTCGGTCAGATCCGCGCGGTGGAGAAGTTCGACTACACCAAGGGTTTCAAGTTCTCGACCTACGCAACGTGGTGGATCCGTCAGGCGATCACGCGCGCCATGGCTGACCAGGCACGCACCATCCGGATTCCGGTTCACATGGTCGAGGTCATCAACAAGCTCGCCCGTGTTCAGCGTCAGATGCTGCAGGACCTTGGCCGTGAGCCCACCCCGGACGAGCTCGCGAAGGAGCTCGATATGACCCCCGAAAAGGTGGTCGAGGTCCAGAAGTACGGCCGCGAGCCCATCTCGTTGCACACACCGCTCGGCGAGGACGGCGACAGCGAGTTCGGCGACCTGATCGAGGACTCTGAGGCTGTCGTCCCGGCCGACGCCGTCTCATTCACGTTGTTGCAGGAACAGCTGCACTCTGTCCTTGACACCCTCTCCGAGCGTGAGGCTGGCGTTGTCTCCATGCGTTTCGGCCTGACCGACGGTCAGCCCAAGACACTTGACGAGATCGGCAAGGTCTACGGGGTCACCCGCGAGCGGATTCGTCAGATCGAGTCCAAGAC
>JALYVC010000097.1 GCA_030853445.1 Actinomycetota bacterium
TCGACGTAGACGCACTCGTCGCCGATCCCGTTGCGGTACCACGGACTCGGCTGCGCCGACACGGCATACGAGATGCGCACGTCGCCGTTGCCGAGCACCAGCCGGCGGCCGGTGACGGGGTCGGTGCGTCGCACCGTCGCCGGGTCGAAGAGGTCGTGCAGGCGCAGGTGGCGCGGGCGCAGCGGGTGGTTGGGGGTGGTGGTCTGCTCAGGGAGGCTCCATGTCCGTACGTCCACCAGCGAGCTCGGGATCTCGCGGTGGTAGAGCAGCGACGAGTCGCTGGAGAAGCCCTCCTCGCCCATCAGCTCCTCGTGGTAGAGCGCGCCCACCCGGCCACGTCCAACCGGGCGCCGGTGCTGCGTATGCCGTTTGGGCGGGACACTGCCCTGCCGCTGGTAGTGCGCCATCGCACCTCTCCTGTCCTTCGTCCCCCCGTGGGGGAGTCGTCGTCGCCGCTGTCGCGACAGGTCTCGCAGCACAACAGATACGGTGGCGAGGTGTCAACGCCGACGGCCGCCGCGCCCACCTCACCGCCGACGACCTGGCTCGACCTCGCGCCCGACGACCCCTACGGGCTCGCCACCTTGCCGTACGGCGTGTTCTCGACTCCCGACCGCCCCGCCCCCCGCATCGGGGTGCGCATCGGCGACCGGGTGCTCGACGTCGGCGCCGCCGCGACCCTGGCCGGGATGGAGTCGGGGACCGTCTGGCGGCACTCGACGCTCAACCCGTTCCTCGGTCAGGGGGCCTCGGCCTGGGCCGCCGCTCGTGAGTGGCTGACGCTGGTGCTCAGCGACGAGTCCTACCGAGACGTCGTCCTGCCCCACCTCGTGCCCCTCGACCGGGCCACGCTGCACCTGCCGATCGAGGTCGCCGACTACGTCGACTTCTACGCTGCCGAGCACCACGCCCGCCGGGCCAGCGAGATCTTCCGCCCGGGAGCCGGGCTCGGCGAGAACTGGAAGCACCTGCCCGTCGGCTACCACGGGCGGGCCGGCACCGTCGTGGTCAGCGGCACCGACGTCGTGCGGCCCACCGGCCAGCGTCGGGGTGCCTCGGGCGCCGGGTCGGGTCCCGACTTCGGGCCCAGCACGCGGCTCGACCTCGAGACCGAGCTCGGGTTCGTGCTCGGCGCGCCCACCACCCAGGGCACCCGGGTGCCGGTCGACCGGGCGCACGAGCACCTCTTCGGCGTCGTCCTGCTCAACGACTGGAGTGCCCGCGACCTGCAGGCGTGGGAGTCGGCGCCGCTCGGGCCGTTCCTCGGCAAGTCCTTCGCCACGAGCATCTCGGCCTGGGTCACCCCGATGGCCGCCCTCGAGGCAGCTCGCGTGACCGTGCCCGGGCAGGACGACCCGGTGCCGCTGCCCTACCTCGCCGGCACGTCCCCTGCCCGGGGGCTCGACCTTCAGCTCGAGCTGCGGGTCGGCGGCAGCCTCGTCTCGCGACCGCGGGCCCGTGACCTCTACTGGTCACCCGAGCAGCTCGTGGCCCACCTGACGGTGGGAGGCGCCTCCATCCGCAACGGCGACCTGCTGGGCTCGGGCACGGTCAGCGGGGCCGACGCGGCCAGCATCGGCTGCTTGCTCGAGCTCTCGTGGGGCGGGCGAGACGTCGTCACGCTGAGCGACGGCACCACCCGCACATGGCTGCTGGACGGCGACACCGTCACCATCACGGCCACCGCTCCCGGGCCCGGCGGCGCGAGGATCGGGGTCGGTGAGGTCACTGGTCGCGTGCGTCCGGCCGTCTGACCGTCTGACCGTCTGACCGGAGGCTCAGCCTCTCCGGTGCTTCTGCTTGACGACGACGTTGGTCGAGGCGACCTTGTCGTGCAGGGCCTGGTTCTGAGGGTCCCAGAGGGGGAAGAAGTAGTCGAGGAACCACAGGGGCGCCTGCAGGAGGCTGAGGAGCGGGACCAACCCGATCAGGCTGGTCCCGAGCGGCACCACCTGACGCAGCAACGCCGTCACCAGACTGGGGTGGCCGGGTCGGTCACGTCGCCGGACCTCCAGACCGAGGACCATCTTCCCCGGCGTCGCGCCCCTCCAGACCAGGAAGGCCACGTGGTAGACCAACCCGATACCGAGGCTCAGCAGGATGAGAGGGATGAGGTAGGGCAGGAGCTCGTTCTGGATCTGAGTGAAGTCGGGCGTCGGGGTGGGCCGCCCCGCGTCGGCAGCGGCCATGGCCGCCTCGAAGAACCGCAGGTACCACTGCGCGAGCTGGTTGATCCAGTAGGCCCCCGTCACCAGCAGGATCACGGTCGTGATGATCGAGTCGATGACATAGGCCCCCAGTCGCTGACCCCACCCGGCCAGCACCGCCCCGTCGGGGGTGGTCTTGACGCCTGCCCCGGCGTAGCCCGCGCCGTAGGCCGGGCCGTACTGCGGCGCCTGGCCCCAGCCCTGCGGCGGTTGCTGACCCCATCCCTGGTTGCCCTGCTGGGGCTGCTGGGGCGGGTGCGGCGGAGTCTGCTGCCCCCAGCCGGACGGAGGCGGCCCCTGCGCCCCGCGGGTGTCCTGCGGGCCGCCTGCCGCAGGACCACCGAAGGTGCCGGGGGGCCCGGCGTAGCCGATGGACGACCGTCCCGCGGTCGGCGACGCCTTGGGCTGCCGGTTCTTGGTCCAGATGATGCCGTCGAAGTACCGCAGGTAGAGAGGATCCTCGGGGTCGTCGTACCAGCCTGCGCGTTGCTCCATGCGCCGAGCATAGGTGGGTGCGCTGTCACCCGGGCGCACCCCCGCACAACCCGGGTGCGCCCTTGGGCGCAAGGCGGTTACGACCCAGCGTGGCGACGTGCGAGCCGCACGAGGCCCAGCTGATGAAGCCCTCCGAGCACCACGCCCCTTGGGTAGCCAAAGAATCACCTCAAACTCCGGAGGTTGAGGTGATTCTTTGGCTACCCAAGGGGGTCCGTATGCCAGGTCAGCAAACCTGCGCCGTCTCCGAGGCGCACCGTGGTGCGCGAAGATTCGGGGCGGGTCACCGTTGCTGCGGGCCGGGTCACAGGGGGAGACTTTGAGGGTTCGTCGTGGTCGACCCCGATGCCTCTGTGGTGCCTGTGAGCCTGTAGGTCAGCATGGTGGTGGAGGGCTCCACGGGAACCGTGGATTGGTGCCTTCGAGCCCGTGCGTCAGACTTTCGACTCTTCCCTGCCCTCCCCACGACGAACGTGACCCCGTTCGCGCTTGGGAAGGAGAAGTGTCATGGAAGTGGTTCACCCCCGGTGCGCCGGGCTCGACATCTCGAAGAAGGACGCGAAGGTCTGCGTCCGGGTCGCCGGGTCCGGCCGGCGCAAGGCCGTCGAGACGGTCACGACGTGGTCCTCGATGACCACATCGATCCTGGGCTTGCGCGAGCACCTGATCACCGAGCAGGTCACCTGCGTGGTCATGGAGGCGACCAGCGACTACTGGAAGCCGTTCTACTACCTGCTCGAGGACGCCGGGTTCGACGTCATCCTCGCCAACGCCCGGCACGTAAAGAACCTACCCGGGCGCAAGACCGACGTCGCGGACGCCACATGGCTGGCGCAGCTCGGCGCGCACGGCCTGGTCCGCGGCTCGTTCGTGCCACCCGAACCGATCCGCCAGCTGCGGGATTTGACCCGCACCCGGACCGCGATCACCCGGGAACGCTCCCGCGAGGCCCAACGCCTCGAGAAGCTCCTCGAGGACGCCGGGATCAAGCTGTCGGCCGTCGCCTCCGACATCCTCGGTGTCTCCGGCCGGGCCATGCTCGAAGCCCTCATCGCCGGCGACCGGGACCCAGCCGCTCTCGCGGACCTGGCCAAACGCCGCCTGCGGGCCAAGATCCCCGCCCTGACCCAAGCCCTGACCGGCCGGTTCAGCGAGCACCACGCGTTCCTGGCCCGGGTCCACCTGGACCTGATCGACCAGCACACCGCCGCCATCAACGACCTCACCGCTCGGATCGAGGTGATGATGGAACCCTTTCAGGCCTTCCGTGACCTGATCTGCACGATCCCGGGGATCGCTACCCTGACCGCCGACGTCATCGTCGCCGAGACCGGTGCCGACATGACCCGCTTCCCAAGCGCGAAGCACCTCGCATCGTGGGCCGGGACCACCCCCGGCAACAACGAGTCCGCCGGCAAGGTCAAGTCCAGCAAGACCCGCCCGGGCAACCCCTACATCCAAGGCGCTCTTGGCGCGGCCGCGATGGCCTGCGCTCAGAACCCGGGTACCTACCTCGGCGCCCGCTACCGCCGGATCGCCACCCGCCGCGGCCCTCAGAAAGCCAATGTCGCGGTCCAGCACGCCATGCTCATCGCGATCTGGCACATGGGCCGCACCGGCACCCTCTACGACGACCCCGGCCCCGACTACTACACCCGCCTCAACCCCACCCGCGCCAAGAACCGGGCCGTCCACCAACTCGAAGCCATGGGTTACACCGTCACCCTCGACGCCGCAGGCTGAGACGCACAAACCCCTGACGCTAGGGAATCTTCGCGTCAG
>JALYVC010000383.1 GCA_030853445.1 Actinomycetota bacterium
ACGGTGGGGGCGGGGCCGTTGATCGTCATCGACACCGAGGTCGTCGGCGAGACCAGGTCGAAGCCGGCATAGAGCGCCTTCATGTCGTCGAGGGTCGCGACCGAGACCCCCGAGGTGCCGACCTTGCCGTAGATGTCGGGGCGCAGGTCGGGGTCGCGTCCGTAGAGGGTCACCGAGTCGAAGGCCGTGGACAGCCGGGTGGCTGGCTGCCCCTCCGACAGCAGGTGAAAGCGCTTGTTGGTGCGGAAGGGGTCGCCCTCTCCGGCGAACATACGCGCAGGGTCCTCGCCGTCGCGCTTGAACTTGAACACGCCGGCGGTGAAGGGGTAGACGCCCGGCAGGCCCTCGCGGCGCAGGAACGACACCAGCTCACCGTGGTCGGTGAACCGGGGAAGACTCACTCTGGGAATCATCGTCCCGGACAGCGACTGGCGCCGCAGCGTGGTGTGGATCTCCTTGTCGCGCACGGTGACCACCTGCTCGTCTCCGGAGTAGGACTCAACGACGTCGGCCCAGCCGTCGAGCTGGGAGCGGGTCTCGCGGGGCAGGTCGTCGGATGCCGTTCCGGCCCGCCTGGCTACCTCTTCGGCACCGCTGGCGCCGTCGGCGGCCAGCTCGTCGGCGACCGCACGCAGGCGCTGCGCCCGACGGGCCGCATCCACGAGGCGGGTGGTCTGCGCGTGGTAGCCGCGCACGGTCTCGGTGATCTCGGCGAGATAGCGCACCCGCTCCGGCGGGACGACCTGCGCCGAGCCGCTCGAGTGGCGCACGTCGACGTGCGGCAGGGTGCCTTCGCTCAGGGGCAGCCCTTCCCGACCGAGCACCTGCGCCAGGTGCTGGTAGAGCGCGGTGACGCCGTCGTCGTTGAAGGTCGCGGCCGAGGTGCCGAAGACGGGCATGTCCTCCGGGCGCTGACCGAAGGCCTCGCGGTTGCGCACGAGCTGCCGGCCGACGTCGCGCAGCGCGTCCTTGGCGCCGCGCCGCTCGAACTTGTTGATCGCCACGACGTCGGCGAAGTCGAGCATGTCGATCTTCTCGAGCTGGGTGGCTGCGCCGAACTCGGGCGTCATGACGTACATCGAGTGGTCGACGAAGGGCACGATGGCCGCGTCGCCCTGCCCGATGCCGGGGGTCTCGACGACGATGAGGTCGTAGCCCGCCGCCTTGACCAGGTCGAGCACGTCGGGCAGGCAGGGCGGCACCTCGTGGCCACCCCGGGTGGCGAGGGAGCGGAACCAGACGCGGTCGCCGTCGAGGGAGTTCATCCGGATCCGGTCGCCCAGCAGGGCGCCACCACCCCTGCGCCGGGTGGGGTCGATCGCGATCACCGCGATGCGCAGCTTGTCCTGCTGGTCGACGCGGAACCGACGCACGATCTCGTCGGTCAGCGACGACTTGCCCGACCCGCCGGTGCCCGTGATGCCCAGCACGCGGGTCGTCGCGGCACCGGCGGCGTCACGCACCCGGGCGAGGAAGGCCTCGTCGAGCGAGCCGGCCTGGGCGCCGGTCACGGCGCGGGCCAGCGCAGTGCGGTCACCGGTGATCACGGCCTCGACCGAGGTCGGCGCCTCGCTCCACAGGTCGGTGTCACACTGGCGCACCATGTCGGCCACCATGCCGACCAGACCCATCCGCTGCCCGTCCTCGGGCGAGTAGATGGTGACGCCCGACTCGCGCAGCCGGGCGATCTCCTCCGGCACGATCACTCCGCCACCGCCGCCGAAGACCTTGACGTGCCCCGCACCCTGCTCGCGCAGCGACTCGACGAGGTACTCGAAGAACTCCACGTGGCCACCCTGGTAGGAGCTGACGGCCACTCCCTGCACGTCCTCCTCGAGGGCTGCGTCGACGACCTCGCGCACCGAGCGGTTGTGTCCGAGGTGCACCACCTCGGCCCCCTGCGACTGCAGGATCCGCCGCATGATGTTGATCGAGGCGTCGTGCCCGTCGAAGAGCGCCGAAGCGGTGACGAAGCGCACCGGGTGCGTGGGCGGCTCGGGGCGGGTGGGCTGGGCATCCTGCGTCATGGGGTCCTCGTTCGCGTGTCGTCGGTGCTTCGATAGTAGGACATCCAACTAATAGTGGCTAGCATTCCTCCATGGCCGTCGAGAAGGGTCTGCCCTTCGACCCCGTCGCCCGCGCCGGCGACCTGTGGGAGGAGCACTTTGGCGACTCCACGGCCATGCGCTTCGTCACGTCGGTGATGCGGGCCCAACAGATCCTCCTGGCGACCCTCGACGGGGCGCTGAAGCCGCACGGGATCACCTTCGCTCGCTACGAGGTGCTCGTGCTCATCGCCTTCAGCCGCGAGGGCCGTCTGCCGCTGAGCAAGATCGGCCAGCGCCTGCAGGTGCACCCCACGTCGGTGACCAACGCCATCGACCGGCTCGTCGCCGCGGGCCTCGTGGCGCGCGCCCCCGACGAGACCGACCGGCGCCGGGTCTTCGCCTCGCTGACCCCCGAGGGCAAGGAGGTCGTGCAACAGGCCACCGAGGCCCTCATGGCGGTCGACTTCGGGGTGCCCGGTCTCGAGGATGACGACCAGCGCGCAGGGTTCACCCTCCTGCGCACCCTGCGGGTCGCCGCCGGAGACTTCGAGGAGTGACCCGCGTCCTGCGGCTGGTCAGTCGACCCGGTCGGCGGCCACGACCCCGCGCATGACCGCGTCGACCGCCCGGCGGGCCGTCGCCGCCAGCTGGCTCGACGGAGCCGCCCCCGCCACCTGGTCGAGCAGGTCGACGATCTGCTTGCACCGCCTCACGAAGTCACCGGCAGCGATGCCCGTGTCGCGCAGCACGACCTCGAGCCGGGCACCGCTGGCCCAACGGTGCACCATCCACGCGATCCCGGCGTCAGGAGCGCCGGTCGACGGAAGGGCGTGCTCGCTCTCGGCGTCCTCGAGCCTGCTCCAGATGGCGACCATCTCGTGCCAGGCCTGCGCCACGTCGTCGTTCGGCATCCGGGGCGCGATCTCGCCCTCGTCGCGCCGCGGCTCGTGCACCAGGGTCGAGACGACCGCAGCCAGACCCGCCGGGTCAAGCCGGTTCCAGACCCCCTGTCGCAGGCACTGCGCCGCGACCAGGTCCTTCTCGCTGTAGAGCCGCCGCAGGCGGGCTCCCTCCTGCGTGACCGCCGTGCCGTGCTCGTCGAGGTAGCCGAGACTGGCGAGCAGGTCGCAGATGCGGTCGAAGGTCTTGGCCACCGAGTTGGTGCGACCGTCGACCTTGCGCCGCAGTCCCTGCGTCTCGCGGGTGAGCCGCCACCACCGCTCGGCCCACCGTGCGTGCTCCTCACGGTCGGGGCACTGGTGGCACGGATGGGCCCTCAGGCGTCGGCGGAGCGCCTCCAGCTCCTCCTGCTCGGCGGGACTCGTGCCGGGTCGTCCGGGCCGCGCCGGGGCGTCCTGGGGTACAGAGACCCGCAGCATCGCCGCGAGGTCGCGCCTGCTCTTCGCGCTCCGGGCGTTGAAGCTCTTCGGCACCTGCATCGTGGTCACCGGCTCGACCGGCACGGGCACGTCGGCGAGGGTCAGCCGACGCAGCTGGTGGTCCTCGGTGACGACCGCCGGGCTGGCCGTCTCGCCCTTGCCCCCGCGGTTGGACTGCACGACCACGGCCCACCCGGGACGCCGGCCGGCCGGCACGGCGATGACGTCACCGACCTTGAGCTGCTCGAGGCTGATCGCGGCCTCGGTGCGGGCGCTCGTGGCCCGGGCCTTCGACCCGTCCTTCTCGAGCGTGCGGATCTCGTGCCGGAGGGCGGCATACTCGCTGAAGTCACCGAGGTGGCAGGTCATCGCCTCGGCGTAGCCGGCGAGGGCCTCCTCGTGCTTGCGGATGGTGCGCACGAAGCCGACCACGGCGCGGTCGGCCTGGAACTGCGCGAACGAGGTCTCGAGGATGCTCGCCGCCCGCTCACGCCCGAACTGCGCGACGAGGTTGACCGCCATGTTGTAGGTGGGCCGGAAGCTGGAGCGCAAAGGGTAGGTGCGGGTCGAGGCCAGCCCGGCGACGGCGACCGGGTCGAGACCGCGGTTCCACAGCACCACGGCATGTCCTTCGACGTCGATGCCCCGTCGGCCGGCGCGTCCGGTGAGCTGGGTGTACTCGGCCGGGGTGATGTCGACGTGGGCCTCGCCGTTGTACTTCACGAGCCGCTCGAGCACGACCGTGCGGGCGGGCATATTGATCCCGAGGGCCAGGGTCTCGGTGGCGAACACGGCCTTGATGCGGCCTGCGGTGAAGAGCTCCTCGACGATCTCGCGGAAGGTCGGCAGCATGCCCGCGTGGTGGGCGGCGAAGCCACGGCTCAACCCGTCGACGAACTCCCAGTAGCCGAGCACGGTGAGGTCCTCGTCGGCCAGGGCGGAGACGCGCTCCTCCACCAGTCGGCGGATCCGTCGCCCCTCGGACTCGTCGACGAGACGCACGTTGTGCGACAGCAGCTGGCCGACGGCGGCCTCGCACCCGACGCGGCTGAAGATGAAGGTGATCGCGGGCAGCAGGCCGTCACGCTCGAGCCGGCTGATCACGTCGGCGCGCGACGGACCGCCCCCGAAGCGGCCGCCCCCGGATCCCCGGGCCAGCCC
>JALYVC010000177.1 GCA_030853445.1 Actinomycetota bacterium
CCCGCGTGCAGCACGGTCACACCCGCGCGCACGTCCTCACCGGCCGGCCGGATGGAGCGTCCCACCGGCGCCGCCGCGTGGATCTCGACGGTCCGGGTGCCGCCGTCGGTGTCCTCGACCTTGACGATCGTGTCGGCTCCCTGCGGCATCATCGCGCCGGTCATGATGCGCACGGCCTCGCCGGGCCCCACCGCACGGTCCGCCACCCCTCCGGCGGGGACCTCGCCGACGACGGGCAGCGTCACACGGGTGGCGGGGTCGTCAAAGCGGGCCGAGGCGACGTCGGCGGCGCGCACGGCGTAGCCGTCCATCGCGGAGTTGTCGAAACCCGGCAGGTCGACACGGGCGACGAGGTCCTCGGCGAGCACGAGGCCGAGAGACTGCTCGAGGGGGACGCGCACCGGTGCCGCGGGGCGGACCGCCGCCAGGATGGTGGCCAGGTGCTCGTCGACCGAGCGCATCAGGCGCCCAGGGTGGTGCCGTCGGCGACCTGGGGCGTCTCGGAGCCGTCGACGACGACGTCACCCACGGCGACGACGTCGGCACCGAAGTGCACGTCGCCCTTCACCACGAACGACGTCGCTGCCCGCAGGGACGGGACGCCGTGCGCGAAGCGCTCCTCGAATCCGGGCACGAGCTTGTAGTGCGCGTCGAGGTCGACGTAGGGGTCGGCGTGGGCGATGACGCTGACGACGCTCGAGTCGTCGGCGAGCTTGAAGATGTCGGAGCGCACGAGCAGCAGCTCGTTGGTGGTCTTGACCGGGCGGAACCGGGTGCGGGGCACGAAGAGCGCGCGGGCTCCCTCGATGCGCTCGACCGCAGCCCCCATCGCCGTCTCGATCTGGATGACGGGGGTGGAGCCGGAGTCGCCCGGGTCGACCGTCTTGCGGTTGACGATGACCGGCAGGCCCAGCCCGACCTCCCCGTGCTCCTCGCTCTGCGAGAGGAGGCGGTCGATCACCCGCAGGTCGACCCACAGGTTGTTGGCGTGGAACGTGGTGTGGCGGGCGGTGTCCTGGAAGTAGCCCTCCTCGCCCTCCTTGACCATCGCGCTGTCGCGCAGCACGAGCTGGCCGTCGCTCTTGCGGACCGCGAGGTGTCCGCCCTTGCGGTCGTTGACCGTGCGCTCGCAGACCTCGGCGACGTAGGGCACGTCGCTCGCCAGGATCCAGGCGGCGATCCGCGGGTCGCAGGTGGCCCCGAGGTTGTCGGCGTTGGAGAGGAAGACGTAGCGAAAACCCTTGTCGAGCAACGTCTGCAGTAGTCCCGAGCTCTTCAGGGAGACGTAGACGTCGCCATGCCCCGGAGGGCACCACTCGAGATCTGGGTCGTCGGGGTGGTCGACCGGGGTGAGGTCGTCGGCCCGCAGCTTGGGCTCTGCGCTCTGGAGGAAGTCGAGGGGCAGTCCGTCGACAGCGAGGTCGGGGTAGCGGGCCAGGATCTCGAGGGAGGTCTCACGGGTGCGGAACGAGTTCATCAGCACGAGCGGGAGGTGCACGCCGTGCTGCTCGCGCAGGGCGAGGACCTGTCGGCAGATGATGTCGAGGAAGCTCAGGCCGTCCTTGACCTCGAGAGCCGACTTGGGCCCGGTGACGCCCATGGAGGTGCCGAGGCCGCCGTTGAGCTTGACGACCGCGACGAGGCCCAGCGCCTCGGTCAGGGAGACCCCGTCGTCGGCGACGTCGTCGAGGGCCGGGACGTCGGTCAGCGGATCGATCGTGTCCTCGGGGATCACCCCGCCCGACCCGGTCTCGAGGATCTGACCGAGCCGCGCATAGCTCGCCTCGAAGGCCCGCACCGCGAGGTCGTCCTCACCGTGGGCCCGCATCCGGGTGGTCGCTTCGGCCAGGCCCTCAGCAGTCATGGGCCCACCCTACGATGTGGGTCGTGAGCGTGGCGGACGAGGCCGAGCAGGTGAGGCTCGAGAAGGGCGCGGCCCGTCGCACGGCGCGGGCCCGCCGACGCGAGCTGGTCTCGCGACGGGACCTCGCCGCTGACGCGGTGCGGCTGGCCGGGCACGTCGTGGCCCTGGTGGCGCGGCATACGGG
>JALYVC010000461.1 GCA_030853445.1 Actinomycetota bacterium
AGTCGCTGGTCGACGTCGAGCCGCAGCAGGGCGACCTCCTCGGCCACGGTCCTGGTGGTCTCCTCGAGCCGCGAGAGCTCGAGGCTCAGCTGGATGCACACGACGAGCAGGGCGAGGAAGGCGAGGATGAAGACGAGGTTGATCGGGGTCGTGACCCCGGTCAACCGGGCCAGAACCTGGGTGACCTGCGGGACGAACCCGAGGAAGACCAGGCCCAGGACCAGCACCACCCAGATCACGGAGTACTTCTCGCGCAGCCGCTGGCTGCGCAGCAGCCAGCCCAGGGTCCCCAGCAGCACGACGCAGACGCCGATGGCGAAGGGGTAGCCGCTGACGTCTCGCAGGCTCATGGCCGGGTCTCCCGGGTCTCGGCCGCCACGGGGTGGTGGCGCGTCAGGGCGTCCTCCGGGGTGGACCGTGGACGGGTCAGCGCGAAGCCGAGGGCAGTGAGGGCCCGGGCGAGGAAGACCATCGAGCGCACGGGGCCGGTCGAGGGCTCGCCGCCCGCCCGCGCCCGCATCGTCACCTCGACCTCGCGCACGACCAGCCCCGCGCGGGTCGCGAGCACGAGCGCCTCGACGGTGTCCCCGAGGTAGTCCGGCGGGAAGGACCGGGCGAAGAGGTCGATCGCGCGCGCGTTACAGGCCCGGAAGCCGGACGTGGTGTCGGTGAGGCGGGTGCCGGCCACCCGGGAGAGCACCACGGAGAGCACCGTCATCGCCCACCTCCGCGGACCGTGACCGGGAGCGGCCTCGTCGTCGCGTCGTCGCGCCCCGATGGCGATGTCGGCGCCGTCCGCGAGCTCGGCGAGCAGCCTCGGTACCTGGGCCGGGTCGTGCTGTCCGTCGGCATCGACCTGCACCAGCACGGAGTAGCCACGTCGCCGCGCGTGACGGAAGCCGGTGCGCAGCGCAGCGCCGACCCCCAGGTTGACCGGCAGCCGAGCCACGTCGACACCGGGGACACCGGCTGCCTGTGCGACCCTCGCGGTCGCGTCGGTCGAGCCGTCATCGACCACCAGCACGTCGACGTCGGGCAGGGCAGCGCGGATCTCGCGCAGGACGGCGGGCAGGGTCGCCTGCTCGTTCCACGCGGGGACAACGACGAGGACGGACGCGGGCACGTGGCCGAGGGTAGCCCCACCGGGTGCCCCGGCGACCTCACCCGGACACCACCGACCCACGGGGCGTCGTGCGGCGCGGGTGGGCGCGGGCTCTGCGAGGATGTCCCCCATGACGCCGCAACCCTCGCCACCGGCTCAGCCCCGCGGGACCCACCACCTGCCTGATCCGCTCGCCTCCGCCATCGACACGGCCGGGTACTACCCGGTGCTCGTCGCCGACGTGGTCTCCGCGGCCCTCGGCACCGAGTCCGTCGTCGCGCACCTGGTCTACCAGGAGACGACCTTCGACCAGGAGACGGTTCGTCGCCACCTCACGGTGCTGGTCGTCACCGGCTCGACGCTGGTCATCACCCACGCCGACGACCACGACGAGCACGAGCCGGGCCGGGCCGTCGTGACCGCGACCAGTGAGACCGTGCCGCTGCACGCGGTACGGGGAGTCATGCTCACGCACGTCGTCGCGTCGCCCGACTCCTACGTCAGTGGGTCGCTCGGGCAGGAGCTGACCCTGACGATCGGCTGGGGCGCGGTCAGCCGCCTCGACCTCGTGCCGGCGACCTGCGGCGACCCTGACTGCGACTCCGACCACGGCTTCGAGGGCACTGTCGCCTCCGACGACATCTCGCTGCGGATCAGCGCGGCGGCCGAGGGTGACGACGCCCTCGCCAACGCCCTCAACTTCGCCCGGGTGCTCTCCTCGTCCATCGGCGGCCCGATCGCGGCCGGATGACCTCGTCGGCGGTCACCCGGTGACGAGCACGATCCCCGACCCACCGGACTACGGCGGGGCCACATTGTCTGCCGTGCTCCCTGCGGTGGCCGACAGCCTCGGGGTGAGGCCCTATGCCGGGTGTGACCCCTTCGCGCTCGCGCCCTCCCGACGGGCGGTCGTCGTCCTCGTCGACGGCCTCGGTCTGGAGCTGCTGCGTCGTCGCGGAGGACACGCGCCCTTCCTTCGCTCACACCTGCCCGCCGCGGCCCCGCTCGACTGCGGGTACCCCTCCACGACCGCCACCTCGATGGGCAGCTTCGGCACCGGGCTGCCGCCCGGCGCGCACGGGCTGGTCGGCTACGAGGTGCTCGTGCCGGGTCAGGACCGACTGCTCAACGAGCTCTCGTGGGAGGACGGCCCCGACCCGTTCGCCTGGCAGCCGGCCCGCACCGTCTTCCAGCAGGTGCAGACCGACGGCGTCGACGTCACCCGCGTGGGCCCGGGGTTCTTCGACGGCTCCGGGCTGACCAATGCCGCCCTGCGTGGTGGCCGGTTCACGGCGGCGCGCGGCCTGGACGGCCGCGTCGACGCCAGCATCGCCGCGGTCCGCGCGAGCTGGCGAGCGCTCGTCTACCTCTACTGGGGCGACCTCGACAAGGTCGGTCACGTGCACGGGTGCGAGTCGTGGCAGTGGGGCGACGAGCTCGAGGCCGTCGACGTCGGCTTGCGCGACCTCGCCCGCCGGGTGCCCGACGACACGGCGGTCTACGTCACCGCCGACCACGGCATGGTCGACGCGCCCCACGCCCTGCGCATCGACCTCGCCCAGGACGCACAGCTGCGTCACGGCATACGGCACCTGGGGGGTGAGGCGCGCAGCCCCCAGCTCTACTGCGAGGCCGGCGCCGCCGCCGACGTGCTCGCGACCTGGCGGGAGCGGCTGACCCCCCGGGCGTGGGTGCTCAGCCGCGAGGAGGCCGTGGAGGCAGGATGGTTCGGGACCGTGCGCGACGAGGTCCTGCCGCGCATCGGCGAGGTCGTCGTCTTCATGCGCGACAACTTCGCGGTCGTGCAGACGGGGCGCACCCGCCCCGAGCTGCTCGCGCTGCGCGGGCTGCACGGCTCGGTGAGCGCGGACGAGCGTTCGGTGCCCCTGGTGCGCGTCCCCGCGCGCAGCGCCTAGAGTCCTGCCGTGGCCGAGCTCGTCTTCTTCAGCGGCACCATGGACTGCGGCAAGTCCACGCTCGCCCTGCAGATGGACCACAACCACGCGGCACGGGGCCGGTCGGGGCTGATCTTCACCAAGCTCGACCGGGCCGGCAGCTCGGTGCTGTCCTCGCGGCTCGGGCTCGAGACGACCGCTCGCGAGGTGTATGACGACCTCGACTTCTGGGAGTCGGTGGTCGCCCTCGCCAGCGCGGGCGGGCGGGTCGACTACCTCATCTGCGACGAGGCGCAGTTCTACGCACCGGCCCAGGTCGACCAGCTCGCCCGTCTGGTCGACGAGATGTCGGTCGACGTCTACGCCTTCGGCATCACCTCCGACTTCCGCACCGAGCTGTTCCCCGGCTCGAAGCGGCTCATCGAGCTGGCCGACCGCGTGCAGGTGCTCCAGGTCGAGGCGCTCTGCTGGTGCGGCCAGCGAGCCACCCACAACGCCCGCGTCGTCGACGGCGTCATGGTCGTCGAGGGGGAGCAGGTCGTGGTCGGCGACATCGGCGAGAGCCCGACACAGGACGTCGCGACGCCCAGCCAGTCGCACCAGGTGGAGTACGAGGTCCTGTGCCGGCGCCACTACATGCGACGGATGACCGCGCACGCGGCCCGAGCCGCCGCGATCAGCCCCGACGTGCTGCCGTTCGACCTCGACGTGTGTGCGGTGCCACCGGTCTGACCGCCCCGGTTGCCGGGGCGCTGGCCGCCCTCCAGCGCCCTGACGGCGAGCACTACTCGCAAGCCCAGCTCCTGGCCCGGCTCCATGGCGACCAGCGCCGCCTGCGTCAGCCGCACGACGTCGCCGGGACGCAGGCGGCGGCCCCGGCCGTGCGTGTCGTGCGCTTCGAACCCCGCGCCCGCATGGGCCGACGTCTCGAGCTCGACCGCCCACCACGACCGACAGTGCGCGCAGCCATCAGTGGTCGGACGTCACTCCCGGCGGGAGCCGAACATGATGTCGTCCCATGACGGCACCTGCGGGCGACCCCGTCTCGCGGCCGGGCGGGTCGCCGCCGGCTCGTCGCGGGGTGCGGTCGGCTGTGGCGTGTTCGGCTCCTCCACCACGGGCGCGGCCTCGCTCTCCTGGGGCTCCTGCGGTGTCGTCGCGACCGGTGCGGTGTCACCCTCGGACCCGGGCCCGTCGGGCTGCTCGTCCGTGGGCTGGGCCGGCTCGGTCGACACGGGCGGGTCGTCCTCGCCGAGCGGCAGCGGCTCGACGTCGGCGTCACGCGGTTCCGGGGCTTCGGGTACTGCCCCGCTCGGGCCGGTGTCGTCCGGTCGAGGGTGGGCCGCGGGTGGCAGCCCGTGCACGGCGGGGTCGTAGGAC
>JALYVC010000465.1 GCA_030853445.1 Actinomycetota bacterium
CGCATGGACCGTCGGTCCATGCGGGGCCGCTGACCTGGTACCTCAGCCCGGGTAGGGCTGGTAGGTCGGGTAGGTCGTCGCCGCCACCGGGGTCGCGACGTGCATGGAGAAGGCCCGGTAGCCCGATGCAGCCGAGATGACGTGCACCTCGACGCGGCTCGAGCCGGTGTTAGCCATCGGCAGGAACATCACGTCCGGCGCCGCTCCTGACCCCGTCGGGGCCAGCACGAAGGTCGAGGCCGCCGAGCTGGTGAGGCTCAGCGGGAGCACCCGGTGGTCGACCCAGGAGCGGTAGCCGCTCGCGGCCGACAACCGATGCAGCTCGGGGTGGCCGGACCCGGTGGTGACGAAGGGGATCCAGACCAGGTCACCGGTCGACGGGACCATGAGGAACCGCGACGTCGCCGCAGAGACCGACGCCGACAGCGCGGTGGCCGCGTGCGTCACCCACACCGTGTAGCCGGACGACACCGAGAGGCAGTGCAGCTCAGCCTGGTGGGAGCCGGTCGTGCCGGTCACGGCCAGGCAGAGGTCGCCGGCCGAGCGACCCGCCAGGGCCTGGACGCTCGTGTCAGGGGCCACGGCCGGGAACGGCGTGACCGCGTGGGTGAGCGTGCGGTAGGAGGAGACGGAGGTCGCCGTCGTGACCTCCACGCGCCCGGACGAACCCCCGGTGAGACGGACCGCGACGAGGTCGGGGCGCACACCGTCCGAGCGCCGTCCGGGCAGGAAGCGCCACTGACTCGCCGAGGCCCCGGTGAGACCCGTCGTCACGGTGGGCGACGCCACGCCGAAGCTCGACGTCCCGAGGAGTCCCTGCAACGCCACCGCTCCCCCGGCGCCGGTCGCCCAGACACCCGTCAGGTCGGGGCGCGTCTGCACGACGGCGAAGTAGGTCGAGCGCAGCCCGAACACCGCCTGCAGGGTGGCTCCGCTGAGGGTGACGGAGCCCGTGCTCCCCTGCAGGACCGCGCTGAGCACACGGCCACCCCAGGTCCCCGCGCCGTCTCGGGAGACGACGCTCAGGGCCTGGAAGGTCCCGATGGCGGGCCAGCGGGCCTGGAGGCTGCTCGCCGAGACCGAGACGGTCCACGAGTTGCTGGGGTTGGCCGGGTTGACGTCCCACGGGTCGGCCCCTGCCTTGAGGTAGGGCGCGCTGCCCGCCGAGTTCCAACCTCCCGTCGAGGCGCTGAACTCGGCGAAGGCCGGCTGCCCGCCGTAGCGCAGGGCCTGGCCCGCCGTCGCCTTCACCGCGCTGTCGGTGGACGCGTAGTACCCGCGGGCCTGGAAGACCTGGCACGACGTGGTGTCGCAGATGTCCCAGCCCGATGCTCGGGGGTGGGCCAGCCCGTAGGCGGCGTAGGAGCGGGCGGCCACGGCCTGGGCCGCGAGGGCGCCGAGGGGCCACGAGGCGGGTGACTCGTGAGGCACGACGCCACGCAGGTACTCGTCCATGGGGATGGACGCCACCGGCACCACGGCACCGCCGGACATGACGCCCCGGAACTCACCAGCGACGGAGCCGAGACGGCCGGCCGTGCTCGCCCACGCCGAGACCACGCCCGAGGTCACGTTGGTGACGTTGATCTGCGGTGAGACCGGCCCGACGGATCCGGAGTGCCCGGCCTGCGTGCTGTAGAGGAGGCGCGCGTTCGCCCCGTCGGCGGGCACCACCGAGAAGCTCCGGATGGGGCTCAGGTCGCTGCCGACGGTCGGCAGCGTGACCGGGCCGGCGTGCGAGACGCCGTACGACGCCGTCAGGCCGCTGGCAGGACCGAAGACCATCTGGCCGAGGTCACCGCGCACATCCACCCTGATCGTCGGGTTACCGATGGCTGTGAGGACGGTCCCCGGGTAGTAGTGACCGACGATGGTCGGCCAGGAGATCCCCTGCGAGGCCGCACCGTACGCCCCCCACTGCGACATCCCGTGGCCGTGCCCGAAGCCCTTGCCCTGGATCGTGACCCCGGGCACGGAACCGGCGGTAGTTAGCGAGGGGGCTGAGACGGCGGGCGTCGCGGCGACCGCCATACCGCCTGCTCCCGCTGTCGTGCCGGCGAGACCGACGGCGGCCATGGTCAGCACGAGCACGAGGGCTCCAGTGCGGGTGGGGAGGCGGCGGCGGGAAGTGGGGGTTCCGGTCATAACGCCTGATAATGCCATAAATCCGTCAAGCAGAGTACAGGCCGTTCGGGCCGACTCGGCCGGGCGACGGCAGGACACGCCGTAGCCGCCTGTCAGCGGCGCGTGCGGGCTGCGCACTCACGCTCTCACGAGCACCGTGTTGGCCGCTCGGTCGTGCAGCCCACGCCCGTCCCGGTCCCAGATGAGAGCAGGGACGGCGAGGCAGAGCAGCACGGTGCGGACCAGGACCTGCACGACGCTCGCCCGCCCTCCCCCCAGACGCTCCAGGCGCAAGCCCACAAGGCGATGCCCGATGGTCGAGCCCGCGGTGGAGACGAGCAGGAGGTTCTCGACGAAGAGCACCAGCAGGGGTTTCCAGCTGCCCGAGCCGCTGGCGTAGGTGAAGCCGAGCAGCAGCCCGGCCACGAGGTTGGCGACCACCCAGTCGACCAGGATCGCCACCAGGCGCCGACCGAACCGGGCGATCGAGCCGGGCCCCTCGCCCGGCATGCCGAGCCGGGCGCCGGGGGCCTGGTCGGTTCCGGTGCGCGCGCGCGGCCCGTCGAGCCACGACCCCACGTCCTCGCGGTCGACCACCTCGCCACCCACTTCCTGCCACCGCAGTGGCGTCGTACGGCCGCACCGACCGCAGGGGATGTTGGAGGTGGGCTCGTTCTCGGTAGGGTCTCACGCGGAAGCACGTACGGCCGGTGCGCCCCTGTCCGACCGGCTGTCACACACTTGGAGGTTGGATGTTCAGCAAGCCTGAAGAGGTCCTCGAGTTCATCAAGACCGAGGGCGTGAAGTTCGTCGACATCCGGTTCTGCGACCTGCCGGGGGTGATGCAGCACTTCAACGTGCCCGCTCAGACCGTCGACATCGACTTCTTCACCAACGGCCAGGCCTTCGACGGCTCCTCGATCCGTGGGTTCCAGGCGATCCACGAGTCCGACATGAAGCTCATCCCCGACGTGCGGTCGGCCTACCTCGACCCGTTCCGCGTCGAGAAGACGCTGATCATGAACTTCTCCATCGTCGACCCCTTCACCGACGAGCCCTACAGCCGCGACCCGCGCAACGTCGCGGCCAAGGCCGAGGCCTACCTCAAGTCGACGGGCATCGCTGACACGGCCTACTTCGGCGCCGAGGCGGAGTTCTACATCTTCGACGACGTGCGCTTCGAGACCAAGCAGAACGCCGGTTACTACTTCATCGACTCCGTCGAGGCCGCGTGGAACACCGGTCGTGTCGAGGAGGGTGGCAACCTGGGCTACAAGACCCGCTACAAGGGTGGCTACTTCCCGGTGCCGCCGGTCGACCACTTCGCCGACATGCGCGACAAGATCTGCCTCAACCTCGACGACGTGGGCCTGAAGGTCGAGCGCTCGCACCACGAGGTGGGCACGGCCGGCCAGCAGGAGATCAACTACCAGTTCTCCACCCTGCTCGGCTCGGGCGACGACATGATGAAGTTCAAGTACGTCGTCAAGAACACCGTCTTCGACGCCGGAAAGACCGCGACCTTCATGCCGAAGCCGCTCTTCGGCGACAACGGGTCGGGCATGCACACCCACCAGTCGCTCTGGAAGGACGGCGTCCCCCTCTTCTACTCGGAGTCGGGGTACGGCGGTCTGTCGGACCTCGCCCGGTGGTACGTCGGTGGGCTGCTCAAGCACGCGCCGTCCCTGCTGGCCTTCACCAACCCGACGGTGAACTCCTACCACCGGCTCGTGCCCGGCTACGAGGCCCCGGTCAACCTCGTCTACTCGGCGCGCAACCGCTCGGCCTGTGTCCGCATCCCCATCGCGGGCACGTCACCGAAGGCCAAGCGCATCGAGTTCCGCATCCCCGACCCGAGCTCCAACCCGTACCTCTCCTTCGCTGCCCAGCTCATGGCCGGTCTCGACGGCATCAAGAACCGCATCGAGCCCCCCGAGCCGGTCGACAAGGACCTCTACGAGCTGCCGCCCGAGGAGCACGAGGCCATCGCTCAGGTGCCCGGCTCGCTCCCGGCCGTCCTCGACGCCCTCGAGGCCGACCACGACTACCTCCTCGAGGGTGGGGTCTTCACCGAGGACCTCATCGAGACCTGGATCGAGTGGAAGCGCCTCAACGAGGTCGACCCCATCCGCTTCCGCCCGCACCCGCA
>JALYVC010000476.1 GCA_030853445.1 Actinomycetota bacterium
CCCCGACCGGCATCCGGTCGGGCCCTTCGTCGCCTTGTCGACAGGTCGTCGTCCGAGAGGTCAGGCCGACAGCCCGAGCCGCTGCATCCGGTGCGTGTGCTCGTCGGTCAGCCGGGCCAGCATCCGGCCGAGCTCGGCGAGGTCTGCCCCCGGCCGCCCCGGAGCGCCGACGAGGATCGACGCCAGCGCGTCGCGCTCCACGGCCACCCGCTGGGCCTGGGTGAGCGCCTCCCCGACCAGACGTCGCCCCCACAGGGCCAGGCGCCCGGCCACCCGCGGGTCGGCCTTGATCGCCGCCCGCACCTGCGTGACGACGAAGTCGGCGCTGCCGACGTCGGCCATGGCGCGCTCGACCAGCTTGCGGGTGCTGTCGTCGACGTAGACCGAGATCTCGCGGTAAAAGTCCTGGGCGATGCCGTCACCGACGTAGGCCTTGACCAGGCCCTCGAGGAAGGTGCTCGGCTTGGTGCGCTCGTGGAAGGCGTCGAAGGACGCCACGAAGGGCTCGACCGCCGTGTGCGGGTCGACGCCCATCGCGGCCAACCGGGCGGTGATGGCCTCGTAGTGCTGGAACTCGGCGACGGCCAGCCGGGCCACACCGGCCTTCTGCGGCAGCGTCGGGGCCAGCTCGGCGTCCGCCGCGAGGTGGGTGAAGGCCATCAGCTCGCCGTAGGCGAGCACCCCCAGCAGGTCGAGGACCGCGGGGCGGTAGTCCCCCGCGTCGCTGCCCGCCGTGGCGTCGTCGCTCATGAGCGACACCATACGGGGGGCAGCAGGTAGACTGGGGGTCGTTAACGGTGCCCGGTCGGCCCGACACGTATTCGCCGAGGGACTCGGCACCCGGAAATCCTCCGATCGGCCCACACTGACGTCAGTGACGACGACGCGATCGCCAAGAGATCCGCTGCTACGCGTACGTCGGGCGTCCTGACCCGATCGAGAGACACCACAACTCCATGAGCGACACCACGACTGACGCGAGCACCGACGAGATGCCGCAGGCCAGCACCGCGGACACCACTCCCGAGGCCGACGCCCCCGAGGCCGTAGCCATCCCCGAGCCCGAGCCCACCTTCGCCGACTTCGGCGTCCACCAGGACATCGTCGACGCCCTCGCGGCCCATGGCATCGTCACCCCCTTCCCCATCCAGGCCATGACCCTGCCGATCGCACTCGGTGGCCACGACATCATCGGCCAGGCCAAGACCGGCACCGGCAAGACCCTCGGCTTCGGCGTGCCGATCCTGCAGCGGGTGATCAGCCCGGTGGACGAGGGCTTCTCGTCCATGGCCCGCCCCGGCAAGCCGCAGGCCCTCGCCGTCGCCCCGACGCGCGAGCTCGCCGTCCAGGTCTCCAGCGACCTCGAGCGGGCCGGCGCCCGCCGCGGCATCCGCGTGCTCACCGTCTACGGCGGCCGCGCCTACGAGCCGCAGATCGAGGCCCTGCGCAACGGCGTCGAGGTCGTCGTCGGCACCCCCGGCCGCCTCATCGACCTGGCCAAGCAGGGTCACCTCGACCTGTCGCAGTGCAAGGTCGTCGTGCTCGACGAGGCTGACGAGATGCTCGACCTCGGCTTCCTGCCCGACGTCGAGACGCTCATGTCGCTCACCCCGAGCACCCGCCAGACGATGCTCTTCTCGGCCACCATGCCGGGCGCCATCGTGGCGCTGGCCCGCCGTTACATGAGCCAGCCCACCCACATCCGGGCGATGGGCGACGACCAGGAGAACGCCCACACCGTCAAGGCCGTGACGCAGTACGTCTACCGCGCCCACGCGATGGACAAGGTCGAGATGCTCACGCGCATCCTGCAGGCCGACGACCGTGGGCTCGTCCTCGTCTTCACCCGCACCAAGCGGACTGCGGCCAAGGTCGCCGACGACCTCACCGAGCGCGGTTTCGCCGCCGCCGCGATCCACGGGGACCTGGGCCAGGGCGCCCGCGAGCAGGCTCTGCGGGCCTTCCGCAACGGCAAGGTCGACGTGCTCGTCGCCACCGACGTCGCCGCCCGTGGCATCGACGTCGACAACGTCACGCACGTCGTCAACTTCCAGTGCCCGGAGGACGAGAAGACCTACGTGCACCGCATCGGTCGCACGGCGCGCGCCGGCAACACCGGCACCTCGGTCACCTTCGTCGACTGGGACGACATGCCCCGCTGGGGCCTGATCAACCGACTGCTCGACCTCGGCATCCCCGAGCCGGAGGAGACCTACTCCTCCTCCGACCACCTCTACACCGACCTCAGCATCCCCACCTCGGTGACCGGACGGCTGCGTCGCTCGCAGCAGACCCGCGCCGGCCTGGGCGCCGAGGTCCTCGAGGACCTCGGCGAGACCGGTAAGTCGTCAGGACGTCGCGGTGCCGGCGGACCCGGCGGTGGGCGCGACGAGCGCGGTGGGCGTGACGAGCGGGGCGGGCGTGACGAGCGGGGCGGGCGCGATGAGCGCGCCGGTCGCGGCGGCGAGCGGCGGGACGCTGGCGAGCACACCGCTGCGCCGAGCGGCGAGGGTGACGG
>JALYVC010000501.1 GCA_030853445.1 Actinomycetota bacterium
CCGGTGCTCGTCTCAGCCGGCGGGCGTCGTGGCCGGGTCGGTCGGGGCGGCCGATGTAGCCGGCCCGGGGGCCGTGGTCGTGGCCGTGTCCGTGGGCGTGGGGCTCGGGGTGAGCGTGCTGTAGTACCCGGTCGGTAGCAGCACCGGCACCGTGGCGACGCCCTCACCCTCGTTGGTCGTCATGACGACCTGCGTGAGGGCGCCCGGGGCCGCGGACACGGCGGGGATCTGCGTGTCGGTGATCCGCTTCTGCTCACGTGGGCCGAGGCGCAACGTGGTGGGTGCCTTGGTGCTGGTGGGCGCCTCAGCCGTCGGGGCGGCGGCGAAGCTGACGGTGACACTGGTGGTGCCCGTGTTGATGAGCGAGCCCGACAGCACCCCGGTCGCACCCTTGGCCGAGGCGATGAGCAGCAGGTCGCGCACCTGGACCTCCCCCACGTTGAGCGCCACCCCGTCAGCCGGCTGGTAGGGCACCAGCGTCTGCGATGGCGACATGGTGGTGCACCCGGCGACGAGGGCGAGGCCGGTCGCGGCAGCTCCCAGCGCGATGGCTCGGCGAGCCCTGCGCAAGCCGGGTCCCGAGCTCGAGCCGAGGTCGGTGGGGGTGCTGGTGAAGGAGGCAGGCCGGGTCACACGGGTCACACTACCGGGGCACGGTACCCGGACCGCCACGTGTCCGGGCGTGGGAGTGATCATCTGCCGGGGCGGCCGATCGAGCCTCGGGACAGTGGGGTGGGCCGCCATGGGGGGGACCCGGGAGTGGCCGTTCGAGGGGCTGCGGGGGGCCGTTCCGTGGTTGTCCCGGGAGCCTGCGCGCGGGCCCAGATGGAGGTTGCTTGCACGCCGACCCACATTTTGTCAAGGGTTCACATGGCGTCGGTATTGCCGCCATCAAGGCTCTGACCTGCACAAACGTTGCCCGAGCAGTTCCGCCAGGCCTGTGGAGCGTGGTACTCTGAAGGTCGCGAAAGGGGAAAACAGCACATGGTTTTCAAGGTCGGCGAAACGGTCGTGTACCCCCACCACGGGGCGGCACTGATCGAAGAAATCAACACTCGCACCGTCAAGGGTGAAGACAAGCTCTACCTCAAGCTCAAGGTCGCTCAAGGCGACCTGACCATCGAGGTCCCCGCCGAGAACTGCGATCTCGTGGGTGTCCGCGACGTCGTGGGCCAGGAGGGTCTCGAGAAGGTGTTCGAGGTCCTCCGCGCTCCCCACACCGAGGAGCCCACCAACTGGTCGCGCCGCTACAAGGCCAACCTCGAGAAGCTCGCCTCCGGCGATGTCATCAAGGTGGCCGAGGTCGTGCGCGACCTGTGGCGCCGTGAGAAGGACCGCGGCCTGTCCGCCGGTGAGAAGCGGATGCTGGCCAAGGCCCGGCAGATCCTCGTCTCCGAGCTCGCGCTCGCCGAGAAGACCAACGAGGACAAGGCCGAGGCCATCCTCGACGAGGTCCTCGCGTCCTGAGCCCGCTCATCGCACCGCCGCCCTTCGGGGCGGCGGTCGTGGGTGTGGTGGTGGTCGCGGCCGGCTCCGGTTCCCGTCTGGGGGCCGGGGTGCCCAAGGCTTTCGTCGCGCTCGACGGCGTGACCCTGCTCGAGCACGCCGTACGACGTGCTCTGGGCTGCCCGCAGCTGCGCCAGGTGACCGTCGTCGCGCCGTCGAGCCATCTCGAGGTCGCCTGGGCGGCCCTCGACGCAGCCGTGGCCGCGTCGAGTGCGCCCGTCGGGGTGGCGTACGCCGTGGTGCCGGGTGGTGACGACCGTCGCGACTCGGTCTGTGCTGGGCTGGCCACGCTGGTCCCGGAGGTCGACGTCGTGCTCGTGCACGACGCCGCGCGCTGTCTGGCGCCGTCCGCCCTCTTCGCGTCGGTGGCGGGGTCCGTCGCCGCCGGCCACCCCGCGGTGGTGCCCGGGCTGCCGGTCGTCGACACCGTGAAGGAGGTCGATGACGATGGTCGGGTCGTCTCGACCCCGGACCGCGCGCGGCTGCGTGCGATCCAGACCCCCCAGGGTTTCGCCCGGGCGGTGCTCGAGCAGGCGCACGCCCTCACCGGCTCTGCGGTCACGGACGACGCGGCCCTGGTCGAGCGGCTCGGCCTGCCCGTGCTGGTCGTCCCCGGTGACCCGCTCGCCGAGAAGGTCACCACCCCCCGCGACCTCGCGCTCGCCCAGACGATGCTGAGCGGGGCGGGAGCCGGGGATGGCGGCGCCGGCTGAGCGCCCCGACCCGCAGCGCCCCGCACCGCCCCGCACCGACGGAGCGTGGTTGTATGGGGTCGACCCCGCCCCCACGGTGAGCCCACTGCCCAGGAGTGATCCATGAGCCCAGTCGCCGTCGTCACCGGGGGAGGCACCGGTATCGGTGCGGCCATCGCCACCCGTCTGGCGGCCGACGGCTTCGAGGTGGTCGTGTTCGGTCGGCGCGCGGAGAAGCTGCAGGAGGTCGCGACCCGGGTGCCGGGCACGCGCACGATGGTGCTCGACGTGACCGACGACGCGGCCGTCACCGAGGCGGCCGCCCAGATCGGGGCCTGTGACGTGCTGGTCAACAACGCGGGAGGCGCCTTCGGTGCTGACCCGGTCGCGACGGGGTCGGCCGACGACTGGCGCTCCATGTTCGAGGTCAACACCATCGGGACCCTGCTGGTCACCCAGGCCTTCCTGCCGGCGCTGCGCCGCTCGCCCGGAGCGACGGTCGTCAACATCACCTCGACCGCGGGCCTGATCGCCTACGAGGGTGGGGGTGGCTACGCCGCGGCCAAGCACGCGGCGAGTGCGCTCACCAAGACGCTGCGCCTCGAGCTCAACGGGACGCAGATCAGGGTGGTGGAGGTGTGCCCCGGGATGGTGCGCACCGACGACTTCGCGCTCACACGCTTCGCGGGTGACCAGGAGAAGGCCGACAAGGTCTACGCGGGGGTCGACCGGCCCCTGGTCGCCGACGACGTCGCGGCCTGTGTCGCCTTCTGCGTCGCCCTTCCGCAACACGTCAACATCGACCGGCTGGTCGTCAAGCCGGTCGCCCAGTCGGCGCAGCACAAGGTGTGGCGCGAGCCGCTCCCGTGGGACGGCACGGGTGACTGAGCCGGTGGAGACGGCGCGGCTGGCCGACCCGTCACCGGGGGTGGCGGCATACGGGCTGCCGCGGGTGGGCGTGGGTCTCGACGTGCACGCGTTCGCGCCCGAGGGCTCGCCGCGCGAGCTGTGGGTGGCCGGGTTGCTCTGGAAGGGGGAGCGCGGGCTCGAGGGGCACTCCGACGCCGACGTCGCTGCCCACGCCTGCTGCGACGCGCTGTTCTCGGCGGCCGGCATCGGCGACCTCGGGGCGCACTTCGGGACCGACCGGCCCGACCTCGCGGGCGCGTCGGGGGTGACCCTGCTCGCGGAGGCCGCCCGCCTGGTGAGGGGGGCCGGTTTCGACATCGGCAACGTCGCAGTCCAGGTCGTCGGCAACCGCCCGAAGGTCGGCTCGAGGCGGGCCGAGGCCGAGGCGGCCCTACGGGGAGCGGCCGGCGCCCCCGTCTCGGTGAGCGGCACGACCACCGACGCCCTCGGCCTCACCGGCCGCGGCGAGGGAGTGGCGGCGATCGCCACCGCTCTCGTCGTCCCCCGACCGCCCGCCTGAACCGGGGTGGGGGCGGGTCAGGGGCGGAGGGTGGCGGCGAAGGCCAGCACCAGGGGCCGCCAGGCGGCGCGCAGGTCGGGCTCGGCCTCCTTGACGGCTCGGACCACCTCGTCGACGTCGACCCCGCGGTCGCGGGCGGTGGCCCGGTCGGTGTCGGCCCAGTGCAGCAGGATGTCGGCGCCAGCCTCCGGGTGCCACTGCACGCCCCAGGCCGTGGGGGCGAAACGGGCGGCCTGCAGCTCGCCGTACGGGTTGCGGGCCAGGGCGGTCGCGCCGATGGGCAGACCGGTGACGACGTCGGCGTTCCACTGCACCCCGAGGCTGCCACCGGCGCAGAGCACGCGGTCGCGGCTGCGCTCGGGCAGCCACCCGACCTCGGTCAGACCGATGCGCGGGCCGAGCGGGTTCGTCACGACCTCGCCACCGAGGGCCACGGCCATGAGCTGGTGCCCGAGGCACACCCCCAGGGCCGGTATGCCGTCGGCCGCAGCCTCGCGCAGCCTCGCCTTCGTCGTGGACAGCCACCCGTGCCTCGAGTCGTCGTTCGCCCCCATGTGGCCACCGAGCACGACGACGCCCGCATGGTCGGCGAGCGACCCGGGGAGGCCGTCCCCGGCGTAGGGACGACGCACGTCGAGCAGCGCGCCGGCGTCGTTCAGCCACTCGCCGACCCAGCCGGGCGGGCACTCCTGCTGGTGCTCGACGACCAGGACCGGCCGGGAGGTGACACGACCTCGAGTCGACGCACCCGACTCCTGCGGTGCGGCGTGCCGGGCCCCTCGACGCTGGGTCGGGTCGGCCTCGGGCATGGCGCTCAGGCTACTGGGTGAGGTCACGCGCGGGGAGGGGGATGTGGTGTGCTGGGACCCGCGAGATCCCTCGCCCCACCACGTTCGTCCCACTCCAAGGAGCAGCACCATGCCGCAGACCGTCAAGGGCGTCGTCGCGATGGCCAAGGGCGCCCCCGTCGAGCTCGTCGACGTCGTCGTGCCTGACCCCGGCCCGGGTGAGGCCGTCGTCAGGGTCGAGGCCTGCGGGGTGTGCCACACCGACCTGCACTACCGCGAGGGCGGCATCAACGACGACTTCCCCTTCCTGCTCGGGCACGAGGCGGCCGGCGTCGTCGAGGCCGTCGGTGAGGGCGTCACCGAGGTGGCCCCCGGCGACTTCGTCATCCTCAACTGGCGCGCCGTCTGCGGGCAGTGCCGCGCGTGCGCCAAGGGCAGGCCGTGGCACTGCTTCAACACCCACAACGCCACCCAGAAGATGACGCTGGCCGACGGCACCGAGCTGAGCCCGGCCCTCGGCATCGGCGCCTTCGCCGAGAAGACCCTGGTCGCCGCCGGCCAGTGCACCAAGGTCGACGCCCAGGTCGACGCCACGGCCGCAGGCCTGCTCGGTTGCGGGATCATGGCCGGCTTCGGGGCGGCGGTCAACACCGGCCAGGTGGGCCGCGGCGACACGGTCGCCGTCATCGGCTGCGGAGGCGTCGGCTCCGCAGCCG